>JAICKM010000484.1 GCA_025927935.1 Chloroflexia bacterium
CGATTTTCGACACCACGCTGGTCAGCATCTCGCGGCTGCGGCGCGGGCTGCCCATCACGCGGGGCGGGCGTGACCACACCTCGCACCGGCTGGTCGCCCTCGGCGCGACGCGGCGCGAAGCTGTGCTGATCCTCTACCTGGTCTGCTGCCTGCTCGGCGTGGCCGCCATCACGGTGATGAATATTGGCGTGACCGAGGCGCAGGTGCTGGCCGGGCTGGTGGGGGTGCTGGCGGTCGTTGCCTTCTGGCGGCTGGAGCAGGTGCCGCTGATCGATACGAATCCCAAGGTGGTCGAGCCACAGGGCCGGCCCCAGTTCGGCCCCCGCCGCTAGCCACCCGGTCCCAATCCTCTTCGACCGGCGCCCCGCCGGGGAGTGGCACAGCGCTTGCTGCCGGCAGCCTATATGGACATGCCGGCCTGTGCCAACATATGAATATGCAGAACCCCACCGATCCGCTAACCTTCCCGCCCCCTCCACCGGGCGGCACCTCGGACGCCCGGCGAGCACACACGCAATCATCGGGCAGCCGACCATCTCTCGTGCGGCCGGGTGCGCTACGGGCGCGTGTGATCGACTGGGGCAGCTCCTGCGCTGCGCTGCTGATCATGATCTGCGTGCTGCTCTGGCCCGCGCCGGTGGACGGCGCCGTGTTGCCGGGCGCCACGGACCTGAGCGATCTGGTCATCAGCCACTGGCCCAGCGCCCTGGTGCTGAAAGAGACGGTGGCCCAGGCGCATCGGCTGCCGCTCTGGAACCCGTTCTACGGCGGCGGGCGCCCGCTGGCCGCCGATCCCCTCGCCGCGCTGTTCTATCCCCCGACGCAACTGGTAAATCTGCTGGCCGTGCGGGATTATTTCTTCGTCTTGCTCGCCGGGCACCTGCTGCTGGCCGGGATCGGCGTGCTGGTGCTGGCGCGCGTGGCGCTGCGGCTGTCGCCACCGGCCGCGCTGGTCGCTGCGCTGGGCTTCATGGCGACCCCGCGGCTGATCGGCCACCTGGGCGCCGGGCACGTCACCATTGTCCAGACCGTAGCCTGGTTCCCGTGGATCGCGCTGGGCTGCTGGGCCACGGTGCGCGATCCCGCGCGGTGGGCCGTGCCGTTGGGCGGCGGCCTGGCGCTGATGGCGCTGGCCGGGCACCCGCAGATGGCCTATTACGGCGGGCTGCTGGCCGCGGGTCTATCACTGGCCCTCTTATGCGTGCGCGGGCGCAACGGCGGGGGCCGAGCGCTGGTGGCATCCGTCGCCGGGCTGGCGGCCGCTGGGCTACTGGCCGGGCTGCTGGCCGCGGTACATCTCGTGCCGCTGCTGGAGTTCACCGCCCACTCCACCCGCGAGCAGACGGTGCGCAGCGGCGATGCGCTGGATCTGCTGCCCTTCCTGGGCGCCCTGGCTGGTCTCCGCATCCCCTCGCCGGTGCCGCATGAGGCGATCTTCGATCCGGGCCTCGGCATCCTGGCCCTGGCGGGCGTGGGAGTGGCGACGCGGCGCCGGGTCGCTGTGCCCATCTTGCTGGGCGTGGCCCTGGTGGCCGGGCTGGCGCTGGGGGTAGCCTCGCCCGTCTACCGACTGGTGGCGGCGGTGCTGCCCAGCTTCGACCTTTTCCGCGGTCTGGCGCGCATCTGGTTCGTGGGGCTGCTGGGCCTCGCGCTGCTGGCCGGACTGGGCGCGGACGCGATTATCGCCGCCATCCACCGCAGCGGCGAGCGTACCCTTGTCGCCGTGGGCGTGGTAGGCGGTGTGCTGCTGGCGATCAGCCTCGTCGTGGCCGACCAGGGCCTGGCGCATGTGGATGCGGTGCAATCGCGCGTCGAGCCGTCGGCTCTGGAACGCCGCGCGGCGGAGGTCGCCGGTATGGACAGGATTTACGGCGTCCAGCGCAATGTGCGGCAACTGCCGGCCGTCGAGTTACACGCCGATCTAGCCGACGGCTGGGACCCGCTGCTGATCCAGCCCTATGTCTCGTTCATGCAACGCGCCGGGGGCTACAACTTCCCCGGTTACGAGCTGGCGGTGCCGCCCTTCGAGGTCTACGACTCCGGCTATCCCACCTCCCGTGCCGCGCAGCCCGACGCCCGGCTGCTGGGCCTGTTCGACATCGGCACGGTGCTCTCGCGGGTGCCGCTAACCGACACGCGCCTGGTCCAGATCGATCAGGTGGACGGCACCTTGATCTATCGCAACCAGGCCAACGCCGGAGCGGCCTATCTGGTCGCTCCCGGCCCCGGTGGGGCGCTGCCCGCCTTCGCCGGCGTACAACCGCTGCCCGCAACCGTGCGCATCGTGGAGCGGCAGGCCGAACAATGGTCCGGCACCATCGACTCGCCCGGTGGGGGCATCCTGGTCTTCGGCACGCCCGCGTTTCCGGGCTGGGAGGCCCGGCTGGACGGGCGACCGGTGCCTCTGATTACGATTGACGGGGTGCTGCCGGCGGTGCGTGTGACCCCCGGTCCCCACCAATGGGGCTACAGCTATGCGCCCGCCAGCTTGCGGCTCGGTGCCGGTCTCTCGCTGGTGGGCCTGGCCGCCGGGTTGGCCTGGCTGATCGGCTTCGCCCTCGTGGACCGCCGCCGCACGCTGGCCGCCCTACCCCACCCATCCGCAGCCACACACCGGGGATGGCGTCCGGCACCGCCACAATGGCGCGGCGTGCGACGATCCGGCCGCTAATTGCGTATACCTTTCTGAAGGCACCGGACTCCGGGCCGGCGGGTGTGAACAGCCGGGGTAGTCGCGAAAATACGGCTGCCGCCAAGATAGATTTGTCAATGCCGGGATGTACCCGAAAATGGCCCGTGAGGTAGCTTGCAATCGATCAACGGCTATGTTATAATAAGCAAGTCCACACGACCTGGGGAGATGCCAGAGTGGTCGAATGGGGCCGCCTGCTAAGCGGTTAAGCGGTGTTTAAAACTGCTTCTAGGGTTCGAATCCCTATCTCCCCGCCAACCCCTGTACCTGGGATCTGTCGATTAACGTTGCCGGGCTTGACCGGCCGTTTCCCTCCCTTGTTTATCCTACGGCCGTAATCAGCAGGTAGTACCACTCTTACGGAGTCCGTGACGCGGAGTCGACAGGAAGCCAGTGCTCAGATAATGAGCCAGGCGGCCACTACTCTTGGCACGCATCTTGCGCTGTACCGATAGCGCCGGCAGTGTGTACTGTGCGGCAACTCCTGGACGATCTTCCATGCGTATAAGCGGCCCTCGCGTCGCACAGCACTCCTATTTTATGCGCCGATAGTCGGGAGTTCTGTGCATCATGTCCAGGCGCAGTACTGCTTGCCGCACCGAATGAAAGCCCAATCGAACTGAGTACCCACCCGATATAGTTGATCCCTTGCTGCTCGAACACTTGCGTATAACCGAACCGTTGCGCGGGTATTGATCACGCTTGATCACAAAGGAGTGAGCATCGTATGGCGGAGGAAATTACCCGAAATCTCGGTATGGAACTGGTCCGCGCCACCGAGGCGGCAGCCATGGCTTCGGCCCGCTGGATGGGCCGGGGCGACAAGAACGCCGCCGATCAGGCGGCGGTGAACGCGATGCGCTACGCGCTGGGCAATGTCGATATGCACGGTGTGGTCGTCATCGGCGAAGGCGAAAAGGACGAGGCGCCGATGCTCTTCATCGGCGAGGAGATCGGCAACGGGCACGCGCCGGATGTCGATATTGCCGTCGATCCCATCGACGGGACGCGGCTGACGGCGCTCGGTTTGCCGGGCGCCATCGCGGTTGTGGCGGCGGCGCCACGCGGCACGCTCTACGGCGCGCCTCCCGGCATCTTTTATATGGAGAAAATCGCGGTCGGTCCAGAGGCGGCGGGGGCCATCGACATCACCCGGCCCATCGCGGATAACGTGCGCAGCGTGGCGAACCTGAAAGGCTGTGAGCCGAGCGACATCACCGTGGTCATCCTGGACCGGCCCCGGCATGACTATATCGTGAAGGAAGTGCGGGAAGTGGGCGCGCGGATTAAGCTTATCGGCGACGGCGATGTGGCGGGCGCCATCGCGGCGGCCAGCCCGGACACCGGGGTCGATATGCTGATCGGTATCGGCGGTGCGCCGGAGGCGGTCATTGCCGCCACGGCCATCCGATGCATCGGCGGCGAGATGCAATGCCGGCTCTATCCACGCAACGAACGTGAGCGCTGGCTGGTCGAGGGCGCCGGAGTCGACATCAGCCAGGTCTTGACCTTAGCCGACCTGGTCGCGTCGGACGATGTCTACTTTGCCGCGACAGGCATCACTGACGGCGATTTGCTCAACGGCGTGCACTATTATAGTAACGGCGCGACCACCCATTCCATCATCATGCGGGGCAAGACGGGCACCGTCCGCCGCATGGAAGCGCGCCATCGCCTAAAGAAATTAACCCTTGTTTCACGACTGGCCTACACTGCGTCGGTAGAACCCCAATCTATATCTTCATAAAGAGGACCACCATGAACCTGGCAGAGTTAGAAAGCAAAACAATCGATGAATTACAGGACCTGGCGAAGGAGCTCGATATTTCGGGCTATAGCCGGCTGAAAAAGCAAGAGCTGGCCTTCCGCATCCTTCAGGCCCAGACCGAGCAGCAGGGCAATATTTTTGCCGCGGGCGTGCTTGAGATCATGGATGAAGGCTTTGGATTCTTGCGCCAGGACGGGCGCTATCTGCCGGGACATGAGGACATCTATGTCAGCCAGTCGCAGATCCGCCGCTTCGCGTTGCGGACCGGCGACCGGGTCTCCGGTCAAGTGCGCCCGCCGAAAGAGAATGAGAAGTACTACAGCATGTTGCGCGTCGAAGCCGTGAACGGCCTGGACCCCGAAGTGGCCCGCCGCCGCCCCTACTTCGACGCGCTGACGCCGATCTTCCCCAAACGCCTGCTTAACCTGGAGACGATCCCCGGCGCCCTCGACACCCGGCTGCTCAACCTGGTCTCGCCCATCGGGCGCGGGCAGCGCGGCCTGATCGTGTCGCCGCCCAAGGCCGGCAAGACGATGCTGCTGAAGGCGATTGCCAACGGCATCTCGACCAACTACGGCGAGGACGTGCATCTGATGGTCGCCCTCATCGGCGAGCGCCCGGAAGAAGTCACCGACATGAAGCGCACCGTCCGCGGCGAGGTGATCGCCTCGACGTTCGACGAGCCGGTGGAAGATCATACCAAGGTGGCCGAGATGACCCTGGAGCGGGCCAAGCGCCTGGTGGAGTCGGGCCGCGACGTGGTGATCCTGCTGGACAGCATCACCCGCCTGGCCCGCGCCTACAACCTCCAGGTGCCGCCCAGCGGGCGCACGCTCTCCGGCGGTATGGACCCCGTCGCCCTCTACCCGCCCAAGCGCTTCTTCGGCGCGGCGCGTAACCTGGAGGAAGGCGGCAGCCTGACCATCATCGCCACCTGCCTGGTGGACACAGGCAGCCGCATGGACGACGTGATCTACGAGGAGTTCAAGGGAACCGGCAACATGGAGTTGCACCTCGACCGCAAGCTGGCCGAGCGGCGCATCTTCCCGTCCATCGACGTGCAGCGGTCGGGCACCCGCCGCGA
>JAICKM010000601.1 GCA_025927935.1 Chloroflexia bacterium
AAAACTATCACAATCCGCTATTATTATACCATTATTTCCGCCGGCTGGACGGGCGGCCCCTGAGCGCGCCGTCTCCGGCGCGCTTTATGCTTCGGCATGGGAGTGGGCGGGATTGCGCCCGACGGCTGGACAGGACGGAGGATGATCGCAGGATGCGCGACATTGGGATGACGGCGCTGGCGCCCCTGATCTGGGGGACCACCTATATCGTTACCACGGAGTTTTTGCCGCCGGACCGGCCGCTGCTGGCCGGGTTGATGCGGGCCTTGCCCGTGGGGTTGCTGCTGTTGATCATGTTCCGGCGCCTGCCCACGGGTGTCTGGTGGGGACGGACGCTGGTGCTCGGCGCGCTGAATATCGGCCTCTTTTTCCCGCTCTTCTTCCTGGCCGTCTACCGGTTGCCGGGCGGCGTGGCGGCCACGCTCAGCGCGTTCCAGCCCTTCCTGGTGGCGCTATTCGGCTGGCCGCTGCTGGATGCACGACCGGGCCGGCGCACGATCCTGGCGGCGGGGGCGGGCTTGCTGGGCATCGCCATGCTGGTGCTGGGGCCGGCGGCCCGGCTCGACGGGCTTGGCGTGGTGGCGGGGTTGGGCGGCGCAGCGCTGATGGCGCTCGCCACAGTGCTGGGCAAGCGCTGGGGCCGCCCCGCGCCGGTGCTGGTGTTCACCGCCTGGCAACTGGTGGTCGGCGGGCTGATTCTGGTGCCGCTGACGCTCGCGTTCGAGGGGCCACCGCCGCCGTTGACGGGGGCGAACTGGCTCGGGTTCGCCTATCTGGGGCTAATCAACACGGGCCTGGCCTACGCGATCTGGTTCCGGGGCGTGGTGCGGCTGCCCGCTACGGCGATCACGTTCCTGATGCTGCTCAGCCCGGTCGGGGCCGTGATCCTGGGCTTCGTCGTCCTGGGGCAGACGCTGAGTGTGGTGCAAATCGCCGGGGCGCTGCTGGTGCTGGGCAGCGTAATCGCCGGGCAGCGCCCCGATACCCGCGCGGTTCCTGCCGGCGCGCCCGCGATCTCTTGACCCGGTTTGCTATGCTTACGCGCCGGCCCGGCTGTCTTGCATTCTTGCGGTACGGGACTCTATCGCCATCCGCACCAGCTTATCCTTTATCCATCTTGTCTTCTATCTCTCTTGTAAGATAGGTAACAATGATGTATAATGCAGAAGGGAGGAACAACCGGAAGCGAGTATAGCTAAGGAGGCTGCACATGTACCAGTCGAACGCGCCGCGGCTCGTCGTGCCCTATGTGGTCGAAGCAACCAACCGGGGCGAACGGGTCTACGATATCTACTCGCGCTTGCTGCGCGATCGCATTATCTTTATCGGCAGCGCGATTGATGACCAGATTGCCAACGCGGTCGTCGCGCAATTGCTGTTTCTGGATTACGAAGACCCGGAGCGGGATGTGCAGTTGTATATCCACAGCCCCGGCGGCGTCGTGACCGCCGGGCTGGCGATCTACGACACCATGCAATTTATCCGCCCCGATGTGGCGACGATCTGCGTCGGCCTCTCGGCCTCTATGGGCACCATTCTGCTGTGCGCGGGGGCCAAGGGCAAGCGCATGACGCTGCCCAACGCGACGATCCACATGCACCCGGCGGGCGTTGGGCAGATCGGCGGCTATGCGCCCGACATCGAAATCCACGCGCGGGAACTGTTACGCACCCAGGCGCGGACGTTCGAGATCATGGCCCGCCACACCGGGCAGCCGCTGGAGCGCATCGCCCATGACTACTCCCGCGATCTCTATATGGATGCTCCGCAAGCGCTGGAATATGGTATTGTGGATGAGATCATGACCGGGATGGCGAGCGGGATCGCGAACGCGCCGGAGCATGTCGCCGGGCAGGCGCATACGAACGGCAAGGCGGTGCTCAACGGCAGCGGGCACCACGAGGAGGCGGAGGGGAAGTAATGGATGACGAGCAGAATCCGTTTGCCCATTGGTTAAATGTGACGATGCAAAGCCGGGGCCTGTCGCAGGCGGAACTGGCGCGGGCGGTCGGCGTGGCCGATACGCAGGTCTCGCGCTGGCGGCGGGGCCAGGTCGTGCCGACGCTGCGTTACCTCCAGCAGATCGCGGATACCTTTGACGTGCCGCGCACCACGCTGGACCGGCTGGCCGGGTATCCGGTGGCGGAAGCGCTGCACCGGCCCCCGCGGGTCTTCGAGGATCCCGCGGAACTGGCCGAACTGGCCGCCTGCGAAGCACACTTCCGGCAGGTGCTGGAGGAGAAGATTCCCCGTGCGCTCTGGCGGGCCTATATGGAGGCGTGCGACTCGCTGGCCGAGGCGCTCAGTGCCTCGTACCGGACGGCCCTGGAGCAGGCGCCGCCCGGCGGCCACGAGAAAGAGGATCATAACATGGGCTTCCGGCGGCGACCGGGCGGCGAGCCGCGGCTCCGGTAAGCGGTTCGCTCTCCGGGTAAGGGGCGGGATCGCCCGGCCCATCAACGGGCGGGCTTAGGGCTACAAGGGCCGCCTGCGCGGGCCGGGCCAGGGGAGATAGGCCGCGCAGGCGGCCTTCGTAAGGGTAGCCGGCGGCTTGAGCCGCCGGCTACCCCGCGCCGGTTGATTTTCGCCGGGGGCAATGCTACAATGGACCGCGCGCCTGGGCGTCCTCGCGGATCGGCTGGGCAGCAACGGCTCCCGAGTTGGTCACGCGAGGGCAATCGCACTCCGAGAGGCAGAAGGAATCCAATTCATGCGAGCATTGATCACCGGCGGCGCCGGGTACATCGGCAGTCACACGTGCGTGGAGTTGTTGGAGGCGGGGTATGATCTGGTCGTGGTCGACAACCTGATCAACAGCAGCGTCGAGGCCGTGCGGCGGGTGGAAGAAATCACCGGCAAGCGCATCGAGTTTCACCAGGTCGATCTGCTGGACCGCGACGCGCTCAGCGCCGTATTCGACCGGGCGCCCATCGACTCGGTCATCCATTTCGCCGGGCTGAAAGCCGTGGGTGAATCGGTGGCCCAGCCGTTGCGCTACTACCACAACAACATCACCGGCACGCTGATTCTATGCGAGGTGATGGCCGTGCACAACGTCAAGAAGCTGGTCTTCAGTTCGTCGGCCACCGTGTACGGCGATCCCAGCCGGGTGCCGATCACCGAGGATTTCCCGCTGTCGGCGACCAACCCCTACGGGCGCACGAAGCTGATGATCGAGGAAATCCTGCGCGATCTGTATGTCTCCGACCCGGCGTGGAATATCGCCATCTTGCGCTACTTCAACCCGGTGGGCGCGCACAAAAGCGGCCGCATCGGCGAGTCGCCGAACGGGATACCGAATAACCTTGTCCCCTACATCGCCCAGGTGGCGGTCGGCAAGCTGCCGCAACTATCGGTCTACGGCGGGGACTATCCGACGCCCGACGGCACGGGGGTGCGCGACTATATTCACGTCGTGGACCTGGCGCAGGGGCACCTAGCCGCGCTGGCGAAGCTGGAGTCGAATCCGGGCGTTGTGACGTATAATCTGGGCACCGGACGCGGCAACAGCGTGCTCGAAATGATCGCCGCGTTCGAGAAAGCGGCGGGCAAGCAGATCCCTTACAAGATCGTGGCCCGGCGGCCCGGCGACATCGCCGCCTGCTATGCCGACCCGGCCAAGGCGAACCGCGACCTGGGCTGGGCGGCCACGCGCGGCATCGACGAGATGTGCGCCGATGTCTGGCGCTGGCAATCGGCCAACCCTAACGGGTTCGAGTAGGATCGCCCGGTATACACCGCAGGCGCATTAGAGAGTCGTGGCCCCCCGGCGGGCCACGGCTCTCGTTGATTCGCAGACCTGGCGGACGCGCCGGGGGTCAGGGGGCGATGTAGTAGCGCATGATGCGGCGGGTCGCGGAGGGGGCGGCCACCTCGACAAAGCCCGCCTGCGCGTAGGCGGCCACGACGCCGGTCCAGGCGAAGGCGTCCGGCATGCGCGCGGTTTTCGGCACAACGGGATAGGCTTCGACGATCGGCGCGCCGCCCTGCCGGGCGTGGTCGACGGCCTGGCCGACCATCTGCACACCCAGGCCGCGCCGCCGGAACGGGCGCGCGATGAAGAGGCAGACAATGGACCAGACCGGTACCGCATCGACGCGGACCAGCGACCGGGAGCGCTCCAGCACCGGGTAGCAGGATCGCGGCTGGATGGCGCACCAGGCCACCGGGGCGCCGTCGAGATAGCCGATCAGGCCCGGCACCTCGCCCGCCTCCACGCGAGCGCGCATAGCCGCCTTGTTCGCCTCGCCCTTTTGCGCGTTGAACTGCGCCCGCGCCACCACCCACCACATGCACCAGCACCCGCCGCAGGCGCCTTGCCGGCCGAATAGCTGTTCGAGATCGGCCCACCGTTCCTTCGTCAGCGGCTGGACGGATAACTGAGGCGCGCCCGCATCCTCTCGACGCTCGGTGTCCATAGGTTCTCCTGGGGTGTAATCGATCCAGCCGGGTCAGAACGGCCGCGCGATGACATCGAAGTTCGGCGTGAGCGGGAGCAC
>JAICKM010000756.1 GCA_025927935.1 Chloroflexia bacterium
CGGCCATTGCTACGTGGTCCCGCTGCAATTTCTCCACCGTGAAGGCCGCATCTACATCATCACCCGGCCCGGCCGCAAGCTGCGCAATCTCCAGGCCGCCTCCCGCGGCGTCTGCTTTCAGCTCGATCTCACCGAAGGCGCGGGCTGGACCAGCGTCTGCGCCTGGGGCGACTACCATAATGTGGACCAGTTGCGCGACCGCCTCAGCATCCTGAGCGCGTCCTTCACCAAGTATCCCGACCGCACCACGCACCAGGCCGTCTCCTGGTTACGGTCGCATACCCCGCGGCTGGGCCACCTGAGCAACTCCGCCGCGTCGCAGTCGTTTGTCATCGGCTGCCTGGCGCTGACCAGCGTCAGCGGGCGGTCCTGGCCGGGCCTGCTGCTGTCCGCCGGGCCGCGCCTGGTCCATCCCACCTCGCCGGTCGCCGCCGTGCTGCACGGGCGCGGGCGGCCGGTGCGGCTCGACCTGGACGGCTGCTGGGAGGTGCTCAACGCCCGCCCGCTGGCCCGCCTGGGCTGCTATCACCCGGCGCGCGAACGCACCTACTGCCTGCCGCTCTGGTTCGCCATCGAAGGCCGCGACCTCTGGTTCTACCATCCGGGCGGCAGTGGGCAGGCGCTCATCGAAGCCCTCCGCGAGCACCCGCACGGCGTCTGCGCCCAGGTCGATGATCTCGACTGTAGCCCTGCCGCCGATCCGGGCCAGCCCTGGCGCAGTGTGGTCGCCGAAGGCACGGTCACCGTCTTTGCCCTGGATTCCGGCGACGAGTTGCCTCCGGAGCGCCGGCACGAAATCCTGCACACCATCCGCCGCCGCTTGCACGCCTTCGCCATCGAATCGATGTTCGTGCCCCCTGATCCCGACCTGGCGCCTCCGGCGGGCTTCCTGCTGCGCCTGCGTATGCAGGTCATGGGCGGCCAGGCCACCGGGAGCGCCGTATGACGGCACGCGACTGGATCGCCCTGCTTATTAGCTTCCTCTATCCCACGGTCCTGCTGGTGGCCGCCGAGCTCATTCGCCGCCGCGCGGGCTGGCCGCCGGAGTTCACCCGCAAACTGGTCCATGTCGGCGCCGGGATGTGGGTGTTTGGCGCCCTGGCCCTGTTCGACCACTGGTGGGCCGCGCTCATCGCCACCACCGCCTTTATCGTCGTTAACTGGATCTCCGCCCGGCGCAGCCTGATCCCGGCCATGGACGCCGCGCGCAGCGAGGGCCTGGGCACGGTCTGGTTCATGGTCTCCTTCACCGTGCTGCTGGGCTGGTTCTGGAGTGCCGGGCGGCCTTACCTGGCCGCCGCCGCGCTTATGGCCCTGACCTGGGGCGACGGCGCGGCCAGCATCGTCGGGCGCGCCTTTGGCCGGCACCGTTACCGCATCGGCGGGCACACCCGCTCGCTGGAAGGCTCCGCCGCCCTGGCCCTGTTCAGCTTCCTCAGCATCACTCCCACGCTGGCCTTGCTCGCCCCGGCGCAATACAGCCTGGGCCACGCCGCCGTGACCGCCGCCCTGGTCGCCATTGTCGCCGCCCTGCTCGAACCCGCCGCGCCCAGCGGCCAGGACAACCTCAGCGTGCCCATCGGCGTGGGAGTGACGCTCTGGATGCTCGATACCGGGAGGCTCGATCCGGGTGCGCTGGCCGCCGGGCTGGTTCTGAGCGCGCTCATCGGGGGCGTGGCCTATGCCGCGGGGAGCCTGACCGCGGGCGGCGTGCTGGGCGCCCTGCTGATCGGCACCGCCACTTTCGCCTTCGGCGGCCTCGCCTGGGGGCTGCTGTTGATCGTCTTTTTCGCCTCGTCGAGCGTGCTGGGGCGGGTGGGCGCCCGCGCCGCGCGCAAAGCCGAAGCCGCCAGGGCGTTCGCCAAGGGCGGGCGCCGCGATCTCGGCCAGGCGCTGGCGAACGGCGGCGTGGCCGGGTTGCTCGCCGTGGCTGCCGCCGCAGCGCCGCCCGAATGGCAGGCCCCGCTGTTCGCTGCCTTCGCCGGCAGCCTCGCCGCTGTCACCGCCGACACCTGGGGCACCGAACTGGGCACCCTCAGCCGCGCCGCGCCCCGCCTGGTTACGAACGGCCGCGTAGTCCCCGCGGGCACCTCCGGCGGCGTCAGCGGCCTCGGCTTGCTGGCCGGCGCCGCTGGGGCGGCCCTCATCGGGTTGGCCGGCTGGGGCCTCATCCAGATCTGGCCGCTGCGCGGCGCTTCCCTCGACCCCGCGCCGCTGTTGGGTGCGGCGCTGCTGGGCGGGCTGGGCGGCACGCTCTTCGACTCCCTGCTGGGCGCCACCGTGCAGCAGGTCTACTGGTGCCCCCACTGCGGCAAGGAAACCGAGCGACGCGTCCATAGCTGCGGCACGCCTACCCAGCCGCTGCGGGGCCGCCCCTGGGCCGACAACGAGGTGGTCAATCTGGGCTGTGCGCTGGCCGGCGCGGGGCTGGGTCTGCTCGTCGCGCTGCTGGGCCGTGGCTAATCGAAAGCGCGCACCGTGTAACGTTTGGTAGGGTGCTCACGTAATAACAGGTGTAGTCAGGCAGGGCAGTAACGCGCCTGGCGCCGGCGTCGCGGCTGCCGTGGCGCCCTTATGCAGGTTAGACAACGTCCAGAAGGTTTCTGGACAGCGAAAGGAGCTTTTCATGGACGACAAAGGCACGCAGCAGGGTACCGGCGCCAGCGGCGCCCCCGGCACGGGCGGCACGGGCGCGACTGATCCGCGCGAAGAGTTGCGCGCGCAGTTGGAGGCGATGGGCAAGGCGGCCGGCGATCTGCTGGAGCAACTGGTCAAGCTGCCCGCCACCCTCGCCCAGATCCCCATGCAGGCGCTGCCCGAAGACGCCGCCACCCACGCGCGCAACGCGGCCAGCGAGGGATTTGCCGCGGTCAAGACCCTGCTCGACAGCATGACCAAGGGCGTCGATGAAGTTATCAAGGCCCAGCGCGAGCGCATGGCGAACCAGGGCAGCACGCACACCGGCGTCGGCGGCACCACCGGCACGTCGGCCTCGGCATCCAGCGGCGCCGAAGGCGATGTCACCGGCCAGGAAGCCGGCTACACCCAGCGCCTCGACAGCGGGATGTCCGACACGGCGGGCCGCGATATCAACAACGGCGGCAACACCGTCCGCCTGGACGAGGAACCCTAAGCGAAGCCCGCATCCCGGATGCGAAAGACCTCTCCCCATTGCGGGAGAGGTCTTTTTATTGCTCCTACCAGCGCCGAATACTGCGGCCCCCCGCGATGTATGGCTTATGCTCCGGCCAGGACGGCCTGGCCCCGTCTACTTGCCGCTCACGGGCGCCGCCACATCGGCGTGAATACGCAGCAAGTCCGGGATCGTCGCGGCGGGCCGCCGCCCCAGGCCGCACTCCGTCCCGACGCCAAAGACCGGCACCGTCCGCTGCGCGGCGGCGATGCGGCGCCGC
>JAICKM010000077.1 GCA_025927935.1 Chloroflexia bacterium
AGTTGGAAGGACACCCTTTCTTTCCGGCATTATAGCTTCAATAATTATCGCGCCAGCGGGGCCGCGGACTACAGTACCCAACTGCTGACCGGATTTGATACGCGGCGCGGGCTGCCCGCCTCCGGCGGTGTCGGTCCCAACTATAACAAGACCGGCATGAGCGGCTGTCCGTCAGGCACGAGCAACTGTGCCGATATGGGCCGGCAGAAGGGCGACGACGACGATTTGTCGCAAGATCTCTCCAACTGGATCTACTGGAACTGGAACGGCACCATCGTGCTGACCAGCATCTGGCCCTCCGGCGCCGGGGTGGGATCACGGACCGGTGACTGGGCGGAGAGCTATAAACCCGGCGACCTGGGCAATAATCTGGCGTCGCCGATCACCGACCTGATCGCGCGGGATGGCTTCACCACGCCTCTTAGCGGCGCGCCGTTTAACCTCGGCAAAGCCGTGGACCGCACAGTGTATGTCTGGGGTCCGTCACGCTCGGCCTTTCTTGCCGCCGGTTCTAGCGACTCGACTGTCGCCCAGAAGTGGGTGGACCCAGTCCCGCCGGGGCACGGCAATGGCGGACAGGATGGACAGTTTACCGACATCACAGTCCTCCAGCGGGCCAACGGCAACTACGAGACCTCCGGCAACGATTCTATCGACCGGGTGCGCTTCACCTGGGCCTACAAGTTCCGCTTCTACGCGGCCCTGCAAAGCAACAATAGCGCCGTTTACGGCTTATTCCTGGCACAAGATGAACCAGGGCCGCAACCCGGTAGTTGCACCTGGCTTCCTGGTGTGGGCGTTTACTCGCGGCTTAGCGACCCGTGATCTGACGCTGGAAGGATCTCGCATTATGAACAGCAGGCGTGTCGTCAAAGGGCAAACCGTGGTGATCGTGGCGCTCTGCGCCCTGGCGCTGATGGCGTTTGTGGCCCTGGCGGTGGATGGGGGCAGTACGTTCTTGCAACGGCGCACCATGCAAAATGGAGCTGATGCCGGGGCGCTGGCCGCCGTGCAGGCCATGACCCAACCGGGGATCGCCGTATCATGCAATCCCGCGCCCTGTCATGAGACTTATCTGGTCACCAACCAGACGGTCTGGGCTGCCGTCACGCAATTCGTCAACGCCAACCAGGGAGGGACAACCGGGACGGCGGCGCCGGTTCCCACGTTGGAGTACCACATCATGGCTGGGGCGCCGGGTTGCGCGAACCCGCCGAACACCACCGGCTGCTACCAGGCGGCGCCCAACGACACGGCGCGGGTGCCCGATTGGACGGACGGTGTGCGGGTCACGGCGAGTATCCAGAATCCGACGACGTTTGCTCGTGCCATTAATATCAACACGGTGCCCGTCAGCGCCGCCGCGGCCGCCAAGGTCATCGGCACCTGTCCGGTCGCCGCGCCCCCCGGTCCAAGCTTGCCTTTCACCCGGTTCCGGCCCGATCTGGAAAACGAACTCCTGACCTCGGCAAATGACATCTTGCATCCTTACCAGTTCTGGTCGGCGAACTCGCCCAGCGGAGATTCAAGCTGGAAACTCCTGCTCTCCTTCCGCGAGCGGAGTTTGTATAACCCGGACCCCACCACGCCGCCCGCGAATCCCAACCCGCTGCAACTGCTCACGGGCGTCGATTCGCGCAACGGGCTGCCGGCACCAGGCGGGACGGGCGTGGGTCCCAATTATGGCGCGTCGGGGTGCACCAACAGCCCGCTGAACCCGTCCAATTGCGCCGATATGCGTGGTATAAACCCTCCCGACCAGGCCACGGACCTCGCCAACTGGTCCTACTGGAACTGGACCGGCACCATCGCGCTCACCAGCACCTGGCCTACAGCCGCGCAGGTGGGTACCCGCGACGGCGACTGGCTGGAAGCCTATAATTTGCAGGCAAACCTGGGTAATAACGTGGCCGCGCCCCTTAGCGACGTAATTAACCGGGATGGCGTGATGACCGCGTTGAGCGGACCTCCGTACAATCTCGGCAAAGCGCTCGACAAGACAGTGTATGTCTGGGGTCCCGATCTCGCTACCTTCAGGGCGGGTAAACAGGGTAGCGAACTAGGTCGAACGAGCGATTACGCCCAGCAATGGAACGCGGGCCGTATCAATCCCACGCTGCAACTCGGCACCTGGTCAGATATAGCCGTGGTGCAAAAGAGTAACGGCCAGTATGGCACCGTTCCGACGAACGGCACCATCGGCCGGGTGCGCTTTAAATTCACGTACAATTTCCGGTTCTACGCGGCCTTGCAGACCAACAACAGCGAAGTTGACGGCCTGTTTATCTCCGAGGCGCAGCCCGGCCCCGTGCCTCCCGGCAATTGCGGCCTGACTCCCGGTGGCGCGATCTATACGCGGCTGATCGACCCATGATCCGGCAGGCGCCACTGTGCTGCCTGAGTTGTTAACAATCTGTAACCCTGATCGCAGCGCGATATATGTAAATTCGATCAACTAAGCCGGGAGCAACGGGTAAATTAATTACAGCACCTTCCCCGGCTATTCACAGCCGATATAGCCAAACGCCTTACACTTATCCTGCTGAGGGGAAACACCTGCGGCTTACTCCTACCCAATAGACGCCAAACTGCGTGGCGTGGTCCACGCAACGGGTGATAAGACGTGATTGAAGAAGGGAATTGTACGGAATGAAGCGTCCTGCCTTGTTACTTTTGATTGTCGGGCTGTTCGCCGCGCTGGCGGCGGGCGGGCTGGTCTACGTTGTCAGCAGCAGCGCCGTGGCGAAGACTGCTCCGCCCCCGGTGCCCACTCCCGTCCCGACCGCCACGGCGATCCCCATGGAGCTGGTGGTGCTGGCGGCCCAGGACATCCCGGTCCGCCACCTGGTGACG
The DNA here is from genome assembly GCA_025927935.1 of Chloroflexia bacterium. Next base: position 2,854 of record JAICKM010000077.1, read on the forward strand.
GCCGCCGATGTGGTGACCCGCGCCTATCCGCTGGGCGTCGCGCCGGAGGATTCGTTCCATACCGTCACCGAGGTGATGAGCCGCACCGCGACGACCCAGGTCTTCAAAGGGGAGATGCTGCTGGCCCGCCAGTTCATCGACGCCGGGGGCGCCACCGGGGCCTCGACCACGATCCCGCCCGGCAAGATGCTGGTCGCCTTCCCGGCCACCGACATGCTGAACGCGACGGGCGCCGTCCACGCGGGCGATCATGTTGATATTATGATCTCGATCCCGATCAGCGGGACCGCCGCGCTGGCCGGCAGCAGCGCCACCCAGGAAGGCGCGGGAACCGAGGCGAAGACCGTGGTGACCCAGGCCACGATGCAAAACATCGAGGTCTACAGCACCGGCACCTGGACCCCGACCGGCCCGGCCGCCGATCAGAACAGCGGCGAGGTGAAGATTATCACCTTCATCGTCGACCATCAGGAAGCCCTGATTCTGAAATACGTCAAAGATAGCGGCGGCACCATCGACCTGGGGGTGCGGTCCATCGCCGACACGGACAGCGTGACCACCGACCCCGTATCGCTGGACTACCTGGTCGATCTCTATCACCTGATCCAGGTGCCGTCCCGTTAGGTCCCGGCGTGGCCGGCAAGGAGGAATCCGTTTCATGACCCAATTACCCGAGTATATGATCAACGTTGTTGTCGGCGATGCCGACCCCGACGAACTCACCCGCACCCGCGCCGTGTTGTTGCAAGGCCCCAAGATCCGCGTCACCGGCACGGCCAGGGCGCACAACGAAGTACTGGCGCTGGCCGAACTGGAACCGGATATCTTTCTACTCTCTACGAATCTCGATCCGGCGGGCATGCCGGCGCTGATCAACCAGGTGCTGGACGTGGCCCCTTCGGCCCAGGTCATCTTGGTCACGGATTTCGGGGATCCGCTGGACATCGGGCAGGCGATGGTCGCCGGAGCGCGCGGGTTGGTGCGTAAGCCGCTGGCCGCGCACGATGTGGTGGGCACCATCCAGCGCCTGTTCGAGAACGAATTGAACCGGCGCCTGCGCGCCGACGAAATGGCCCGCCAGCGCAAGGTGCAGGCCGCCAACGGCCGGGTGATCGTGGTGTTCAGCCCGAAGGGCGGCGTCGGGTGTACGCTGCTGGCCTGCAACCTGGCGATCGCCTTGCAGAGTGCGACCCAGAAGCGCGTGGCCCTCATCGATTACAGCCTGCAATTCGGCAGCGTCGGCGCGCTGTTGAATGTGCAATCACCGCACACGGTCGCCGAACTGGCCTCCCGCCAGGAGGAGATCGACGCCGCGATCCTGGACGACGTCATGGTGGCGCATACGTCCGGGGTGCGCGTGCTGTTGCGGCCCAACAATCTCCAGGAGATGGAGCAGATCACGACTGAGGGACTGGTCGCGGTGCTCGACGGTGCGCGGAAAAGCTTCGACTACGTGATCGTGGACACCTGGCACGTCGTCGAGCCATCGACGTTGGCCGTGCTGGAAATGGCCGACCGGCTGCTGCTGGTCACCACGCCGGAGGTCCCGGCGCTGAGCGCTATGCGCCACTTTCTCGATATCCTCAAAGCCTACCCGCACCTGCGCGATAAGCCGCAACTGCTGGTCAATCGCCAGCCGAGCACCGGGGAAGTGAGCCTGAAATACGTCGAGGAAGCGCTGGGCATGAAAGCGGTCGCCACGGTGCCCAGCGACGGGCAGATGCTGACCCTGGCGATCAACGAAGGCACCCCGCTCTTGCAGCAAAAACACGCCGGCCGGCCCTTTGTGCGGAACTTGAACAAGCTCGCGGAGTCCCTTGCCGTCCCGGCCGATCTGGCCGGGGGAACCGCCGCCAGCGGAACGGCGTCCCGGCGCTTTATCTTATCGCGCCGCCAGAACGTCTCGTAAGCGCATAGCACAGCAGGAGAAGTATTTCGATGCCTATCATCCCCAGCAAATCCAACAGCCTGACCCCGCCCGGTGTGCCGGCCACCCCCGCGGCGCCGTCCTCCACCCCCCTCGACGGGGTGTCTGTGCCCAGCCCCTACCGGCCCTTTGCCGGCACGCCGATCAGCGGTAATGGCGCGGCGTCCAGCGGCCCGGCCAATGGCGGGCCGGCCCCGCGCCCCGGCACGGGACCACTCAATCCCACCGTCCTCGGCCCGCCCACCAGCAGCCGCACCATCAGTGCGGTCATTGCCCGGCCCAACGCGATCGACTTGCAGCACCGCCTGCATACCAAGATTATCGGCGAACTGCGCGATTCGGTGGACCTCAACGACCCGGTCGCCTTGCGCCAGGAAGTCGAACGACTCTTTAACCGCTTCATGACCGAGGAAGATGTGCCGCTCAACCGCAGCGAACGCGGCCGGCTCTTTGAACTCGTCTGCGCCGAGATCATGGGCTATGGCCCGATCCAGCAGTTGATCAACAGCGACGCGGTGAACGAGATCATGGTCAATGGCCCGCACCAGGTGTGGGTGGAGCGCCAGGGCAAGATCACGCTGACCGACATCAATTTCAAAGACGACGAGCATGTGATGCGCATCATCAGCCGCATCGTGGCCCCGCTGGGCCGGCGCGTCGACGAGTCCTCGCCCATGGTCGACGCCCGCCTGCCCGACGGCTCCCGTGTCCACGCCATCATCCCACCGCTGTCGCTGTCCGGCCCGATCCTGACCATCCGCAAGTTCGCCCGCGTGCCGCTCACCGTGGAAGACCTGCTGAACCTGGGCGCACTCTCGCAGCAGGCCGTCATCTTCCTGGAGGCAGCAGTCCGCGCCGGGTTGAACATCCTGGTGGCCGGCGGCACCAGCAGCGGCAAGACCACGCTGCTCAACGTGCTCTCCTCGTTCATCCCCTCGGACGAACGCATTATCACCATCGAGGATGCCGCGGAGCTGCAACTGCAACAGGTCCACGTCATCCGGCTGGAGTCGCGCCCGGTAAGCATGGAGCGGCAGAACGCCGTGGCTATCCGCGATCTGGTCGTAACCAGCCTGCGTATGCGGCCCGACCGTATCATCGTCGGCGAGTGCCGCGACGCCGAAGCCCTGGACATGCTTCAGGCCATGAACACCGGCCACGATGGCTGTATGACCACCGTCCACTCCAACAGCCCCCGCGATGCCATATCGCGTATCGAGACCATGTCGATGATGGCGCGCGCCGAATTGCCTTTGCGCGCGATCCGCGAGCAGATCTCCGCCGCGTTTGATCTGATCGTCTATATGGAGCGGTTAGACGATGGCACGCGCAAAGTGACCTATATCAGCGAGGTGCAAGGCTTCGAGCAGGACACGATCCTGATGCAGGATGTGTTCCGCCGCGAGTGGGTGCAGCGCGGCGACCAGCAAGTCTTCGATCTGATCCCGACCGGCATCCGCCCGCAGGTCATGCGCAAGCTGGAAAAGAAACGGATCTTCCTGGCGCCGGACTTCTTCGTCGTGCCGATTCCCACCGGCACACCGGCGCGCAATGGGCGCTAAGTTAAGTATGGATTATCGTTAGAACGAGGTTCACTGTGCTGTTAATCTATGTGGCTGTTTGGCTGGCGATTGCCCTGGCGATCTTCGGCCTGGCGGGGAGCGTCGTATTGCTCGTGGTGCAACCCCAGCGCCGGGTCTACTCGCGGGTGCGCCAGTTTGCGGCGACCGCAGAAGCCCCGTCGCCCGCGCACGAAACGCAGGTGCGCAAGGATCAGCGCGCGGCGCTGTTCGCCGAACTCGACGCGCGCTGGGCATCGGGCGTCAAGGCCAAGGACCTGTCCCTGGACCTGGCGCGCGCCGAGTGGCATCTGACCCTGACCGAGTTTGCGCTGATCCGGGCGGCCACGGCCTTCGGCCTCACCGTGCTGCTGTGGTTGCTGGCGCCGCGGTTCTGGTGGCTGGTGCTGCTGCCCGGCTTGTTCATTGGCTGGCGGTTGCCGCTGGGCTACCTCCACTGGAGTGTAAGCCGCCGCATTGGCCGCCTCGACGCGCAACTGGCCGATATTCTCAACATCTTGGCCGGCGCGGTGCGGTCCGGCAGCAGCCTGTTCCAGGCCCTGGATCGCATCGCTCGCGAAGCCCCGGAACCCAGCCGCAGCGAATACACGCGCGTGATGCGGGCCATCAGCCTGGGGGCGCCGCTGGACGTGGCCTTGCGCCGCCTGGCCGAGCGCGTGCCGACCGAGGACATGGAGATCCTGGTCACGGCCATCACCATCCAGCAGCAAACGGGCGGCAATCTGGCCCATATTCTGGATCTCATCGCCACCACTGTGCGCGAGCGCCACCGTATCAAGCGCGAGATCCAGGTTTTAAGCGCCCAGCAACGGCTCTCGGCCTGGCTGCTCACGGGGCTTCCCATCGCCATGGTCGGCCTGCTCTATCTCATCAATCCCGATTACATCGGGCGCATCTTCCAGCCCGGCCTGATCTTGATTATCCCGATCACCGGCGTCGTGATGCTGATTCTGGCCGGCTTCATCATGAACAAGATGGCGTCCATCGATGTCTAGACCGGTTGCTATCCCGCGCCGCCACGGCGCCATACGATACAGAGGATGGGCCATGCAGGCTACTCTACGCTTTCCGCTGATCATGCTGCTGGCGCTTGCCCTGGGTGCGGCGCTCGTGCCCGCCCGCGCGGGCGCCCAGACGCCGCCGACGCGCAGCATGACAGTCAATCAGTTAACCGGCTCCGGCTGGCCCACCGTGCGCATCAACCTCAATCTACGCAGCCTCAATAACACGGCGCTCGGCGATGTAGGCCCCGATCAATTCGTGGTCGAGGAGAACGGCGTCGCCCAGCAGGTCACGGACATCGCCCTGGGCGCGGCCAGCGGCGCCCCACTCTCCGTCGTGCTGGTGCTGGACACGAGCGGCAGCATGGAGGGGGAGAAGTTAGCTGCGGCGCAAGCAGCGGGCAGCGCTTTTCTGAAGGCGCTCGGCCCCCAGGATGCCGCGGCCCTGGTGCCCTTCAATACGCAGGTCGGGGCCGTGACGGCGTTCACCACGGACAAGGACCAGGTGGCCGCCGCGCTCAACGCCCAGACCGCTAAGGGCAATACCGCCGTCTACGATGCGCTGAAAACCGCGGCCCTGCTGGCCGGCGCCGCCCCTGAGGGCAACCGCCGCGCCGTCGTGCTGCTCACCGACGGCCGGGACACCAGCAGCCGCAGCCTGCCCGATCTCGCACTGGCGACCGCCCGGCAGCACGATGTCCTGGTCTACACCATCGGCGTGGGTACCGACACGGACGACCAGGTGCTGACGGCGCTCAGCGAGCCGACGGGAGGCCGGAATATTAAGGCCACCGACCCGGCGACGTTGAAGGGCATCTATGAGGAACTGGCGAAAGAACTCACCGGCCAGTACCTGTTGACCTACACCTCAACCACGCGCGTCACGAAGAACTACGAGACGATCCTGGTGCGCGTGCGTTATACGGCGCCGGGCGGCGAAGCGATTGTGCAGGAGATCCGTTACCGCCCGCCGTCCACGGCGTTGGGCACGGCCACTCCGGCGCCGACGCTCACGCCCGTGCCGATCCCCCAGGTCGCGATCCCCCTCGGATTGGTACAGGCCCGACCGGACCTGCCCGCCGGGCCGGGGGCGCCGGCCTCCGCGGATGCATCCGCGGGGCTGCGCGCGCTGCTGACCGTGCTCAGCGCACTGGCCGCGCTCCTGGCCGTCATCGCCGTCTTGCTGATCGTGGGCGCGCTCATCGTCTCGCGCTCGCCGACCGCGATGAAGGCCCGCGTCGACCGCTTTGTCGCGGAGAGCGACATGGGCGTGCCGGGTAATACGCCCCCGCCTGGTTTCACTGCGCGCGTACTCTACCCGTTCTTCAACGGGTTGGGCCGGCGCCTGGGCGCCTTCACGCCCGCGCGCTACCTCGACCAGATCCAGGCCCTGCTGTATCAGGCCGGCCCGCCGTACCGCATGACGCGCACCGGGTTCCTGGGCCTGCAAGCCGGTTGGGGACTGATCCTGGCCCTGCTGGCCCTGCTATGGGCGGCGCTGCTCTCGCACCAACCCCCCTTCATGTGGTTGGTCCTGGCGGCCCTCGGTCTGGCGATTGGACTCTACCTGCCTTACTTCTCGCTGGCCCGCCGCGTGACCGCGCGGAAAAAGCGCGTGCTCCGCGCGATGCCGGCGGCGCTCGATTTTATGGCGATCATGGTCGAAGCGGGCATGGGCTTCGACGCCGCGTTGAACGAACTGGTGCGCCGCTGGCGCAACACCCTGACCGACGAGTTTGCGCTCCTGCTGATCGACTTTCAGATCGGCAAACCGCGCCGCACCGCCTGGCAGGAGCTTTCCCACCGCACGGAGGTGCCCGACCTGAACTCCTTCGTCGTCGCCATGATCCAGAGCGAGCAAACGGGCATCAGCATCGGCGATCTACTGCGCACCCAGGCTGAGCAGATCCGCATCCGCCGCCGCCAGCGCGCCGAAGAAGAGGCGCGCATGGCCCCGGTGAAAATGCTGATCCCCATGGCCCTGCTCATCTTCCCGACCATCTTGATGGTCATCCTCGGCCCGGCGCTGCCCCAGTTGTTCGGGTCCATCAGCGGACTCACCCACTAGAATCTACCTGATCGCGCGCTTAGCGTCGCCTCCCACCCGCGCCGCCTGTCTCCCACTCGACCGGGGATAGGCGGCGCGGGTCATATGCGGACAAACCCAATATCTTTTGCTGTGTACGGCAACAACTGCGGCGTCCCCACGTTTAGGATGTACACTTCTAAATCCTGACCAAGGGAGTATCCACAAATGGAACGAGACGCCGCGCTGTCTCTGGCGCGCATTCTGCCACGCCTGGAAGCCCGCATCGCCCGCGACGCCGACCCCGCCGCCTGGGCCACCTTCCGCGCCCGGCTGGAGACGCACTTCAGCACCCTCTTCCCCCTGCTGCGCCATCTGTATGGCGGGCAGTACGATTTCTTCTACCATCTGGAAAGCACGCTGGAGATGGCCGCGCGCATGTGGCTGGCCCGGCCCGCCGAGTTGCAGGCGCTGGACGCCGCCCGCGAGGCCCATCCCGACTGGTACCAATCCGAGCAGATGCTGGGCGCCGTCTGCTACGTCGATCTCTTCGCCGGGGATCTGGCCGGGATTCGGGCGCAGATTCCCTACTTCAAGGAGTTGGGCGTTACCTATCTGCACCTGATGCCGCCCTTCCTGGCCCCGGCGGGCAACAACGACGGCGGTTACGCCGTCAGCAGTTACCGCGACATCAACCCGGCGCTCGGCACCATGGACGAACTGCGCGACCTGGCGACGGCTTTGCGCCACGAGGGCATCAGCCTGGCACTCGACTTCGTCTTCAACCACACGTCGGATGAGCATACCTGGGCGCTGCAAGCCCTGGCCGGCGACCCGGATTACCAGGACTACTACCGCATGTTCCCCGACCGGCAGATTCCCGACGCCTACGAGCGCACCCTGCGCGAGATCTTCCCCGAGCAGCGCCCCGGCAGCTTTACGTGGCGCCCCGACGCCAACCGCTGGGTCTGGACCACTTTCAACAGCTTCCAGTGGGATCTCAATTACGCCAATCCCGTCGTCTTTACCCGCATGGCTGAAGAAATGCTGTTTCTGGCGAACCAGGGTGTGGATGTGCTGCGCCTGGATGCCGTGGCCTTCATCTGGAAGCAAATGGGCACCGATAGCGAGAATCTGCCCGAAGCCCACATGCTCATCCAGGCGTTCAACACGCTCGTCCGCCTGGCCGCGCCGTCCATGCTGTTCAAGTCGGAAGCCATCGTCCACCCCGACGAAGTGGTGAAGTATATCCGCCCCGACGAGTGCCAGCTTTCGTATAATCCGCTGCTCATGGCCCTGCTCTGGAATTCGCTCGCCACGCGCGACGCGCGGCTCCTGCAACAGTCGATGCGTGAGCGGTTTGCCATCGACCCGCGTTGCGCCTGGGTGAACTACGTCCGTGTCCACGACGATATCGGCTGGACGTTCGACGACGCCGTGGCCGGGCGGCTGGGCATGAACGGCTACGACCACCGGCGCTTCCTCAACAGCTTCTTCACCGGGCGCTTCCCCGGCAGCTTTGCCCGCGGCGTACCCTTCCAGGAGAACCCGCGCACCGGCGACGCGCGCATCTCCGGCATGGGCGCGTCGCTGGCCGGGCTGGAACAGGCGCTGCTGGAGCAAACTGATCTTGAAGTGGAGATGGCGATCCGGCGCATCCTGCTGATCCATGGCGTCATCCTGTCCATCGGCGGCATTCCCCTGCTCTACCTGGGCGACGAGATCGGCACGCTAAACGACTACGGCTACCACAACGACCCGGCCAAGGCCGGCGACAGCCGCTGGGTCCACCGGCCCTTCACCGACTGGGTGAAGATGGCCCGGCGCACCGACCCGACCACTGTGGAGGGCCGCCTCTTTGGCGAGCTTTGCCGCCTGATCGGCATCCGCAAGGGGCATCCGGCCTTTGCCGGGCACGATACGACGATCATCGACTCCGGCAACCCGCATGTGTTCGCCTATGTCCACCAGCATGGCGGTGAGCGCATCCTGGCTCTGTGCAACTTCAGCGAGTACCCGCAGCGGGTGGCCGCCAACGAGGTGCGGCTCTACGGCCTGGGCTACACCTTCACCGATCTGGTCGGCGGCAATGCGCTGAACCTGAGCGAGGATGTGGCGCTGGAGCCGTACCGCTTCGTTTGGCTGGTGGCGCAGTAGGCGGCTGCCGGGTATCGCGCCGATAGGAGCATGACAGCGATGGATATTGCACTCCGGGCTATCACCCCGGCGGAGCTGGAGCCGGTGCGCGGCGGCATCCTCGACGTGTTCGCGGCGGCCTTCGACGGGCCGCCGTACCATGAAGGACCGGCGGACACGGCCCGTTTCAACGAATCGCTGACCCGGCACGCCTCGCGCACGGGGTTCCGCTGTTACATCGCGGAAGAAGGTGCCGGCGGCCGGGTGGCCGGCTTCACCTACGGCTATGCCTCGCTGCCCGGCGGCTGGTGGTATGATATTGTCGCCGCCGCGCTCGATCCGGTCGCCGTGGACAAGTGGATGTGCGACGCCTTCGAGTTCGTGGAACTGGCTGTGCATCCCGCGGCCCAGGGGCAGGGCCTCGGCGGGCGGCTGCACGACACGCTGCTGGCGGGCGTGCCCTACTGGACGGCGCTGCTCTCCACCTACCAGGGCGAGACGGCAGCGCGGCAACTTTACCGGCGCCGGGGCTGGGTGCCGCTGCTGGAGCATTTCTATTACGCCGATGGCACCGTTCCCATGGCAATCCTGGGGCTGCAGTTGCCGGTGCGCCCGGCGCTTCGCTAGTGCCGCTTCCCCCAACCGATTGTATGTAGTTGCGCGATTTATCGCGCCGTTCTCGTTGGTCGTTAGCGTTTTGGTAGCCTAACAAGTGCCTGGAACCGGCATTAGCGAAGTTCGCCGCGCACCAGCGCGCGGGCCAGGGCGTTGTGGCGCGCGATCAGCGGCGGCAGATCGACATCCAGCAGCACGCCGTCTTCCACGCGCACGCGCCCGTTGATCACACTCAGATCCACCTGCGGCGGATGGCAGAAGACCAGCGCGGCCAGCGCATCGTGAACGGCGCCCCCGGCCAGGCCCAGCGTATCCAGCCGGTAGCCGATGAAGTCGGCGGCCATGCCGGGCGCCAGGGCGCCGATGTCGTCGCGGCCCAGCACCGCGGCCCCGCCCCGCGTCGCCAGCCGCAGCGCCTGGCGCGCGGTCAGCCCGGCGGGATCGCCCATGACACGGTGTAGCAGCAACGCCTGGCGTGCCTCGGCCAGCATATGCGAGCTATCGTTCGACGCCGAGCCGTCCACGCCCAGGCCCACGCGCGCCCCGGCCCCCAGCAGCCCCGGCACCGGTGCGATGCCGGAGGCCAGCCGCATATTCGACGACGGGCAGTGGGCCACGCCCGTCCGGCTCGCCCCCAGCCGCCCCACCTCCTCCGCCGACGGATGGACCATGTGCGCGTGCCAGACATCGGCGCCTATCCAGCCCAGGTCTTCGGCCAGTTCGACCGGGCGGCGGCCAAAGTTCGCCAGGCAGTAGGTCTCCTCGTCGCGCGTCTCGGCCAGGTGTGTGTGCGAGTGGACGCCGTAGGACCGGGCCAGGGCCAGGCTCTCGCGCATCAGGTCTTGCGACACCGAGAAGGGCGAACAGGGCGCCAGGACAATGCGCGTCATGGCGTAGCGGCCCGCGTCGTGGTACTGCTCGATCACCCGCCGCGAGTCGGCCAGGATCGCCTCCTCATCTTCCACCACGCTGTCCGGCGGCAGCCCGCCCTGCGACTCGCCCACCGACATGGAGCCGCGCGCCGCATGGAAGCGAAAGCCCATCTCCTGCGCGGCCTGGATCTGGTCGTCCAGCCGCGCCCCGTTGGGCCAGATATAGGTGTGGTCGCTGGACGTGGTGCAGCCGGACAGCAGCAACTCGGCGATGGCGATCTTGCTGCTCACGTAGACCGCCTCCGGCGTCAGCCGCACCCACAGCGGATACAGCGTGACCAGCCACTGGAACAGCACGGCGTCCTGCGTGCCCGGCACGTTGCGGGTCAGCGTCTGGTAGAAGTGGTGGTGCGTGTTGACCAGCCCCGGTAGGATGATCATGCCCGCGGCGTCGATCACCCGGTCGGCGGTGGCCGGTAGATCCGCCGCCGGCCCGATTGCCTCTACGCGGTTGTCCACCACATAGACCCCGCCGTCGGACCAGCGGTGGTCGTCGTCGTCCATGCTCACAACCAGGGTCGCGTTCTTCACCAGCAAGGTCGCCATCATGTAGCTCCGATCTCCCGGCGGGGTAGGGGTTGCGCATTCTCGCGGAAGGTATAGTATAATAGCGCACATCTGCCTCGTCAAACCACCTCGGTAGAGGAGACCCATGCCCAAGACACCTGTAACCCTGTCCGATCTGAACGCCTTGGACCGCGCGGGTTTTGCCGCCGCCCTGGCCTCCGTCTTTGAAGGGGCGCCGGCTTTCGTGGCCCAGGCGTGGGATGCCCGCCCGTTCGCCACCGTGGCCGCGTTGCACCAGGCGCTGGTGGCCGCCATGTGCGCGGCGGGGCCGGAGCAACAGGTCGCGCTCATCGCCGCCCACCCCGACCTCGTGGGCCGCGCGGCCCTGGCCGGCACGCTGAGCCGCGAGTCGACGCAGGAGCAGGCAGCGGCGGGCCTCGCCCGGCTCACCCCGGACGACATCGCCGCGTTTACCCGGCTGAACGCCGCCTATCGCGACCGCTTCGGCTTTCCCTTTGTCATTTGCGCCCGCGAGAATAAGAAGGAAAGTATCCTGGCCGGGTTCGCGACCCGCCTGGAGCACACCCGCGCTGAGGAGATCGACACGGCCCTGGCCGAGATCGCCAAGATCGCCGCGTTGCGGCTGGCCGACCTCGTCGCGCCTGCCTGACACCCGCCCGCGCCGCCGGGGACCGCTATCCGCGCCCCGGCCCGGCCTGACACCCACAAAGAAGTGAGGAACCCAGCATGAGCGCAACGATTCGCTACGGCAAACGGCAAGTCACCGTCTATCGCACCTATGCCCACCCGCTCCAGGGCATCACCCCCATCCCCGAGTCCGCGTACACCGGGCGCGACAACACGCTCTTTGCCGTGGACGTGGACGTGGAAGTTTTCGGCGACAATTTTCTGCCCGCCTATACCGAGGGCGACAACAGTAACGTTGTGGCGACGGATACAATGAAGAACTTTGTGATGCACCAGGCGCTGGCCTACCAGGGATCGACCATGGAAGGCTTCCTGGCCTTCCTGGGCGAACAGTTCCTGGCGACCTATCCGCAGATGCAGCGCTTGCGCCTCATCGGCAAGGAGCAGCCTTTCCACGCTGTGCCCGTGCCGGGTGCGACTGGGTTTGGCCCCAGTAACGTGCTTTTCAGCCGCGGCCACGACGACTATGCCGTCGCCAGCCTCGATCTGGAGCGCGCGGGCGACGGGGTGCGCATCGTGGATCACCGCTGCGGCCAGGTCGGCCTGCAACTGATCAAGGTCACGGGCAGTTCGTTCACGCGCTTCGTGCGCGACGACTACACGACCTTGCCGGAGCGGGTGGACCGGCCTTTGTTTATCTACCTGGATGTCTTCTGGAAGTACAACGATGTGAACGATCTGGTCTCGTCCGACCTGAGTCGCTACGTGGCCGCGGCCCAGATGCGTGATATGATCGGCTATGTGTTTCACGACTTCGTGAGCCAGTCGATCCAGCACCTCGTCCATGAGATGGGGCAACGCATCCTGGCCCGCTTCCCGCAGCTGGCCGAGATCGCCTTCGAGGCGCAAAACCGCCTCTGGGACACCGTGGCCGTGTCGGAGACCGACGAGCGCATCAAAGTCTACTGCGACCCGCGCCCGCCCTACGGCTCCATCGGCCTAACCCTGAGCCGCGAGGACTAGCACCATGCCCGGTCGTCTTACCACACACGTCCTCGACACC
>JAICKM010000139.1 GCA_025927935.1 Chloroflexia bacterium
CCGGCCACGGCCACGCCCCCGCCCGCCGCCACGGCAACTCCGGCGCCGGTGCTGCCCACGGCCACCTTGGCGCCCGCCGCGCTGGACCTGGATGGCCCGCCCTTTCGCGTGGTGATGGACGGCCAGGCCACGACGCTGGCCTGGAATGAAGTGCAGGCGCTGGTGGCGCCGGACGCAACAGGCCGCCTGGTCGTGGATCGGGCGGCGGTCCGCGCCCTGGTGCAGCGCCTCGCCAAAGATGTGGACCAGCCCGCGCAACGCGCCGCCTTCCACTGGAACGAGGCCACGAGCCGCGCCGAGGTCGTGGTGGGATCCCATCCGGGCCGGGCGCTCGACGTGGAGGCAGCAGTCGCGCAACTGGCGGCGGCGTTGGAGGGCGGGCACGGCGTGGATGTGCCGCTGCCGGTGAACTCCGTGGCACCGGAGTGGACCAGCGACCGGGTGCCCACCTTCGGCACGGACATCGTGGGCGAGGGCCAGATCTACTACGGGGACGACGACGCAGCGACGATCCAGAACGTCGAGCAGGGCGCGCTGGCGCTCGACGGTGCGGTGGCCCTGCCCGGCGCGATCTTCTCGCACGACGCCTGGGTCTACGACGGGCGGGAGTACGCGCCATCCTATACGATCATCGGCGACCGCACGCTGCTGGCCCCCGGTGGCGGCCTCTGCATCGTGGCGACGACGCTGTTCCAGACCAGTTTCTGGGCCGGGCTGCCGATTGTCGAGCGGCACAACCACCCCTACTGGATCAGCATGTATACGATGGAGGTCGCCGGGCAAACCTACAAGGGCCTCGACGCGACGGTGGGCGACATGCGCTTCCGCAACACGACCGGGGCGCCCTTACGGATCAAAGCCTGGACGGCAGACGGCACGCTGCATATCCAGCTCATCGGCACGAAGCCCAACTGGCAGGTGCGCGTGCGCGACTATGCGATCAGCAACTTTCAGCCCGCGCTTAGCACCGTCTCCTACTTCGACGAGCCAAGCCTGCCGCGCGGGCAGCAAGAAGTGGCCCGCAACCCGCACGACGGCTTCGACGCGACCATCACCCGCGAAGTGGTGCAGGACGGCCAGGTGATCGACACCTACGTGGCCGCCAGCCACTACCAGGTCACGGAGAAGCAAGTTATGGTGGGCACCGGTGAGTAAGCGCGCATAACAAGGCCCCCGCTCGGTGTAGATACCGAAGCGGGGCCTCTCTTTGTGCCCAGCAAACGCAGCGGCTAAACCGCGGGCGCCCCTTCCGCCGGGGTCTCCGTCGTGGCCGCTTCATCCTCCTGTGGGACGAACCAGCCCACAGTGCGGTTGTTGGCGTTCAGGTAGGTGCGGACGACGCGCTGCACATCTTCCGGCTTCACCGCGGCCAGGCCGTCGAGGAAGCGCGTGTAGAAGTCGGCGCTAGCGACCACTTCGAGGTAGCCGAAGATGAAGCCCAGGCCGGTCACGCTCTCGCCCGAATAGACAAACTGGGCACGCGACTGGCGGATCGCCTTCTCCAACTCCTGCGCGGACGGCGGCTCGGCGGCGAGTTTGTCCAGCTCGCGGTAGATCGCCTCCTCCATCGCGCGCAGCGAATCCTCCCACGGCTTGCCCGGCTTGGCCGTGCCCGCGACCTGGAAGAGATGCGGGTCGCGGGTGAGGCGGAAATAGCTGCCCACGCCCGCCGCCAGGTCGGTCTGCACCAGCGCGCGATAGAGGCGCGCGCTGCGGCCCAGCGCCGCGCCGCCGCCCATGCCCATCGCCTTCGCGCCCGACAACAGGGCGTCGGCGATCATCATCGGGTACACGTCCGCGTCGTTGGCCGCGGGCGCGTGATAGGCGATCTGGAGCGAGGCGGTCGGACCGGGCCGGCGCACCACCACGCGGCGCTCGCCTTCCTGCGGCGGCTCCACAGCCGTCACCGCCGGGATATCGGCGATGGGTTGCAGACCGCCGAACATCTCGGTCACGCGCTGGAGCAGGTACGGCGTCTCGAAGTCGCCCACGGCCACGATGATCGCGTTGTTCGGCGCGTAGTAGGTGCGGTAGTGGTTGTAGAGATCGTCGCGGGTCATTGACAGCAGATCGCACTTCCAGCCGATAGTGTCCACCCCGTAGGGGTGGAGCTTGAAGGCCGCCGACTGCACTTCCTCGTTCAGCTTGAAGTCGGGGTCGTTTTCGTGGCCCTCACGCTCGCTGATGATGACCGTCCGTTCGCTGGCGACCTCTTCGGGCTTGAACGAGGCGTTGGCGCTGCGGTCGGATTCGATGCGCAGCGCCAGTTCCCAGCGGTCGCTGGGCAGGGTCTCGAAGTAGGTGGTGAAGTCGTCGGAGGTGAATCCGTTCAGCGTACCGCCGTTCTCGGCCACTACCGAATGGATGCTGCCCGCGGGGAAGGTCGGCGTGCCCTTGAACAGCATGTGCTCGACCCAGTGCGACACGCCGGTGATACCCAGGCGCTCGTTGCGCGCCCCCACCCGGTACCAGATCCAGAAGGACACGACCGGCGCAGTGTGCATCTCGCGGGTGAGCACGGTCAGCCCGTTCGGCAGTTGGTGCCGCTCGAAAGCGGGGGCAGATGGGCCGGTTCCGGCAGGCGCCGCAGCCGGTGCGACAACAGTATCAGTCATAACATGAACTCCCCGTGTACACGCATAAGCCAATAATGAGATCATTATACCATAGCAGGCCCATGTCACCCCGCACAAGCCGTCGCCCGGCCCGTCAACGGAGGGGCGAGCCACAGCCGTGCAAAGCCGCCCCCGCGGCCGGTAACAATTGCGGGAGGCCGCGCGGGCGGCCTTCGTTCACGTAGCCCGCGGCCCAAGCCGCGGGGCGCCCCCACAACCCGCCGTTTCTAACAATCCTCTAACTATCCTCTGGCGTGCTTCTAACACAGGCCGCCTATAATATAACTGTACACGTAAGCGCCGCGGACTCCGGTTGCGCGGCCCACATTCAGTCTGATGACGGTTCCGGCGAGATCGGAACCAGAGTATGAGGACCGCGCAGCCGGCGCGGTCGAGAGCCGAAAGGAGTGCGTAAGCGATGAGCATGAAACGATGGGATCCCTGGGCCGAGATGATGACCCTGCGCGAGGCGATGGGGCAGTTGCTGGAGGACAGCTATGTCCGCCCGGCAGGACAATCCATGACCGGCGATCACCTGTTAGTCGACGTTTATGAGGATGCCGACAATTTCGAGGTCAGCGCCTCGCTACCGGGCCTGCGCCCCGAGGATGTAGACATCACCATCCAGGGCGATGTGCTGACGATCAAGGGCCAGCGCAAGACGCAGAGCGAGCGCAAGCAAGGCAACTACCTGGTGCGCGAGCAGCGCAGCGGCAACTTCTACCGCAGCATCCAGTTGCCCACGGTGGTCGACGCCGAGAAAGCGCGGGCCAACTTCGAGAACGGTGTCCTGCACCTGACCTTGCCCAAGGCCGAGTCGACCAAGCCGCGCAGCATCCGCATCAACAGCGGCAGCGGGCAGACTATCGACCAGCAACAGCAGCAGACGTTGAACAGCGGCGCCCCCGCGACCGGGCCGGCCAACGGCCAGCGCGAGCAAGCCGCGCCCGCCCAAAGCAAGTAATCTTCTCCCGTGGAGAGCCTTCCCGGCGCCCGCGCTGCATTGCGCGGGCGCCGGGTTTTTTTGCCTTCATCGCACCCCGGCATGTAGATTGCTGATGCAGGGCCAGAGTGCTATACTACGAATGGCAGGATAGGTCCGCTCCGCCTGCTGTATCGGACAGGAACATGGTTGTGAAAATCGAGATCGAGTACTGCCAGGTTTGAAACTATGGCGCGCGAGCCGTCCGTGTGGCGGACGAACTTTTAATCCATTTTGAACAGGTGATCCAGGCGCTGACGCTGGTTCCATCGCGCGATGGACGCTTTGAAGTGACCGTGGATGGCGAGTTGATCTTTTCCAAGGCGGCCCTCCACCGCCACGCCTATAAGGGAGAAGTGGTCGAACTCGTGCGCCCGCTGGCCGCCGCTGCGGAACAAGCCGTGCGCCAGGGGCTTTAAGGGTAGGAGAGACAGTGCCGTCTTACTACAGAAGGAGGTCAGGTAACCTATATGGCTGACACACAAACGCGAACGAAAGTGCGCATGACGCGCGGCAAGTTCAACGGCATCAACCAGATCGCCGGGGACAATGGGGTGATCGCCGCCGCTGCGATGGACCAGCGCGGCTCGCTGCAAAAAGCGATTAGCAAGGCCAAGGGCAGCCCGGCGACCGATGCCGATCTGACCGAGTTTAAGTCGATTGTCACCGAAGTGCTGACGCCCTATGCCACCGCGATTCTCATGGACCCGGAGTATGGCCTGCCCGCGCTGGAGCATCGCGCGCCGGGCACCGGCGTCCTGCTGGCCTATGAGAAGACGGGCTATGATGCCACCGTCAAGGGCCGCCTGCCCGACCTGTTGCCCGACTGGTCCGTGCTGCGCCTGGCCGAGGTCGGGGCCGATGCGATCAAGATCCTGCTCTACTACGATCCCGACGACGACCCCGCCGTCAACCGCATCAAGGAAGCGTTTATCGAACGCATCGGCGCCGAGTGCCGCGCCAACGATATCCCCTTCTTCCTGGAGCCGCTCGCCTATAGCGATACCGTGGGCGACGAGAAGAGCTTCGAGTTCGCCAAGGTGAAGCCGGCCAAGGTGCGCAAGTATATGGAGGTCTTCTCCCAGCCGCGCTTCGGGATCGACGTGCTGAAAGTCGAGGTGCCCATCAATATCCGCTACGTGGAAGGCACCAGCGCCAACAAGGACGGCCAGGTCGCCTACACGCGCGAGGAGGCCAAGGGCTTCTTCCGTGAAGCGGCGGCAGCCTCGGGTCTGCCCTTTATCTACCTGAGTGCCGGCGTCACCGACGAGGTTTTCCGCGAGACGCTGGAGCTGGCCGAGGAGGCGGGCACGCCTTTCTCCGGCGTGCTCTGCGGGCGCGCCACCTGGCAGGACGGCATCCCGGCTTACGGCCAGGACGGCGGCGCGGGGCTGCGCGCCTGGCTGCAAGGCCGCGGCGTCCAGAACATCCAACTGCTGAACGAGGTGCTGGCCCGCGGCGCCAAGCCCTGGTGGGACTTCTATGGCGGCAAGGACAACATCGAGATCGTCGATCCCCCGAAGGTAGACCGCTAAACCGCATCCCGGTGCCGCCAAACAAAACTCCGGCCCCCTGGGGAGCCGGAGTTTTGATATGCGACAATCCCCCTCAATCGGGGGTGATGGGCGGGCCGGGCGGCGCGGCGGGTGGGTCTTCCGGATAGGCCACGATGAGCAGCCGGTATTCGTGCAGACCGGGCCGGTCGTCACGGATAGCGCTGTCGAACTCCAGCAAGAGGGCGCGCAGGCGAGCCAGCATGCGCTCGTAGCGCTGGGGCGAGAGGCGCAGGGTCAGTTCCTGCCAGACCATCTGCTCCTGGCCCGCGCCACCCGCGCCCTGTTGCAGTCGGCGCACATAGCCGCGCACCGCTTCTTCCACCTCGGCGTCCACCGGTTCGGCTTCGCCCGGCCCGGTCGTCAGCGTGCCGGCGAGGCGGAAGCGCCCGGCCACGGCCCGATAGTATTTTTCGAGGATGCCGGCGTGTTCGCGCCGCTCCACCATGCGGCATAGGCCCGCCGCTTCGAGTTGCTTGACATGGTAGTGAGCGCGCGAGGGCGCCATGTCCAACACGGCACCCAGTTGCGTAGCCGTGCGCGGCTGATCGATGAGCTGCTCCAGCATACGCATGCGGAGCGGGTTGCTGACCGCTTTTAGCTGAAGCGGGGCGCTGATCAGGTATTCGTCATCCACGGGTGGGTCCCCGCTAATTGAAGCGACCGCGCCAGCCGGGCAAGAAACCGGCGGGCAGCAACGGATCGGCCACCGGCTCGCCCTCGCGGGCCAGCAGTTCCAGCAGGCATTCGCCGGCTTCCGGGTCCAGCCGGCCCTGCTCGGCCAGGGCGTCCAGCCCACCGCGCAGATCGAGTAGCAGGAAGCGCGGCACGAGCACCTCCAACCGGCCCTCGGCCCAGGCATCGAGCATGGGCCGCAGCTCCTTGCCGCTGCCCACCAGGTAGGTCAGCAACTGGTGAGCGTCGAGCATCATGCGCGGCACACCGCTAGGGCCGGGATCGGGGAGGCCGGGGGTGGGGCCGTCGGCGAAATGGGGCAGGCAGGTACCAACGCCGCGCACCGCGGCCTCGGTCGCCAGGATGCGGCCGCGCCCTTCCTGCTGGGCCTGCTTGGCAAGGTCGCGGGCCTGGTCTTCGCTGAAGCCGTTGACCAGTGTGGCCTCGTCGGCGGCGCGGTGGATCAGCTCCAGGTCGCGGCGGAAGCGCGCCTGCCGCTGGCCCTTGAGCCGCTGCCAGGTCTGGTATTCTGCTGCGGAGATGAGCACCGCGGCCGGGCGGCCCCCTTCGTGCTGCACGGTGATGGCACGCCCTTCCTCGGCCACGCGCCGCACGAGATCCTGCGCGCGCCGGGCAAACTCGGCCAGATCGATCTGCTCGGGCATTTCCACCCCTTCCCCT
This sequence comes from Chloroflexia bacterium, assembly GCA_025927935.1. The sequence goes on from JAICKM010000139.1 coordinate 6,507, forward strand.
CACAAGCCACGCACCAACCGGGTGGCCTTGCGCGCATTATACCGCCCGATCCCCAGAGCGTCAATGCGCGAGCCGCCGCACGAGCCGCCCGTGGCGGCGGGCCGCCACCAGGTAACAACCTTTCCCCCGGTGCTCCGTTTAGGATGGCGATAGCGCTGCTTGCATCGCCATCCCAAACGTGGTATCTTAACGCCAGGGACAAGGTGTAGGATTACTTGATGGACGCCCAGCACGCCATAGAACGGGGCATCGCGGCCGCACGGGCCAACAAGCAGCGCACGGCTTACTATTATTTTTATGCCGCTACCCAAGCCGACCCGGACAACGAGCAAGCCTGGCTCTGGCGGGCGAGCACGGCTCCCCAACCCCGCGATGCGCTCTTTTGCCTGGCCGCGGTCCTCGCGATCAACCCGGAGAACCCGGTCGCGCGCCACGGCATCGAACAAATCAGCGCCGCCGTGGCCGCCGAAGCCGCGCCCGCCGCGCTGACGATCACGCCATCCTTGAGTTCCGGCGAGTTCCAGCCGCCGGAGCGGCGGCTGGAGTGGCAGCAAGCCTTCCAGCGCGAACTGTATGACATGGCGCAGGTGCCGCGTATGGAGCCGGTGGACGGGCCGGCTCCCGCAATACCCGGCGCCCCCGGCGCTCCGCCGGCGGATATCGAGCTGGCCGCGTATGCGCGCCGGCGCGGTCCCGGTGAGAAACTGATTGCAGCACTCAGGAGGATCTTTGTGGATCGAGATACACAACGGGTACAGTTCGCCATACCGGTCGTGATCGTCGTGCTGCTGGTGATCGGCGCCGTCGCGGTGCTCGGCTGGGGGCAATTATCCTCCCCGCTGCCTGCGGCCAATCCCACCGGCGTCCCGACCGGCGGGGCCGGCGTTACCACGCCCACGGCGGCGGCCACCGATTTCGCGGGCGGCGCGCCCACCGCGACGCTCGTCGCCGCCGGAGCCGGCACCCCCACGCAGCCCGCCGCGCTCCCGGCCACCGCGCCCGCGCCGCCCGCCACCACCGCGCCCGCCACCACCGCGCCGGCTCCTCCAGCCACCACCGCACCCGCGGCCACCACCGCGCCCGCGCCGCCTACCGCGACCAGCGCCCCTGCCCCTCCGCCGAACACGCCGGTGCCTGCTGCGCCGTCCAACACGCCGGTGCCCGCCGGCCCGCCGGTCGTGAACGTCGCACCGGGGCAAACCTTGCAGCAAGTCGCTCAGCAGCATAACGTACCGCTTGGCGTGCTGATGGCCTATAACGACATCCACAACCCGCTTGATGTCGGCGCCAACCAGGTGGTGAAGATCCCGCCCGCCGACTACAAGCCCACCGAGCTACAGTATACCATTCGCTCCGGCGACAACTTGACGCATATCGCGCAGCTGTTCAACGTCTCGATCAATGCCATCACCCAGCGCAACGGCATGAGCAATCCGAATTCCATTTTTGCCGGGCAGAACATTATCATTCCCCTGCCCTGATCCCCCAGCCACGCAAAAGGGCGGCTGAGTAGTCAGCCGCCCTTCTTGTTGTCTGATTCGGCGCTGCGCGGTTAGCCGCGCAACCCGGCCACCGTCTCCGCATCCAGGCGGCGCACCAGGGCCGCCACCAGTTGCGCCGCCTGCTCGAAGTCGCTGCGGCTGATCATCGAGGCGGCGCTGTGGATGTAGCGGGCGGGCACGCCGATGGCGATGGAAGGCACGCCCGGGCCGAAAAGCTGCATTCGCCCGGCGTCGGTGCCGCCCGCCGCCATCAGGTCGTACTGTAGCGAGATGCCCTCGGCGTCGGCCACGTCGCTCACCAGGTCGCGCAGGCGGGTGTTAGGGATCAGGCTGCTGTCATAGAGCAGTACGACCGGCCCCGCGCCCAGTTTGCCCTGCGCTTCCTCGGACTTGACGCCCGGCGTATCCCCGGCGATGCCCACGTCGAGCGCGATAGCGACATCGGGCGCGGTGAGGTGGGTGAGCGTGGCGGCGCCGCGCAGACCCACTTCCTCCTGCACTGTCGCCCCGGCGTAGAGCACATTCGGGTGTGCCTCGTTGTCCAGCAGGCGGCAGGTCTCCACGGCAATCGCGCAGCCGATGCGGTTGTCCCAGGCTTTCGCCAGCAACATGTCGGGGTTACTCATCACCGTGAAAGGGCAGATCGGCACGACAGGGTCGCCGGGGCGCACGCCCGCCGCGAGCACTTCTTCCTTACCGCGGGCGCCGATATCGATATACATGTCCCGTTTCTGCACGATCTTATTGCGTTCTTCCGGCGGCAAGATATGCGGCGCCTTGGAGCCGGTCACGCCCACGATGTCGCCCTTGCGCGTGCGGATCACGACGCGCTGGGCCAGCATCACCTGTTCCCACCACCCGCCCAGCGGTTGGAACCGGATGTAACCCTCGGCTGTCACCAGCGAGACCATGTAGCCAACTTCGTCCATGTGCCCGGCGATCAGCACGCGCGGGCCGTTCTCGGCGGCGGCCTCGGCGCCCACCTTGCGCACCGCAATGCCGCCCAGGTTATCACGCACCAGTTCGCCATACGGCGCCAGATAGCGGCTCAGCACGCCGCGCACTTCGTCTTCTTGCCCCGGCACGCCCAGGGCCTGGGTCAACTTCTCCAACATCTTGAGCGTATCGTCCATCGGGATCTCTACGGCCTCCTCTCAGAGTCGGGTGGCGTGGATTGCAAAGGATTGCCGCAGATCGCGCAAAGGTACGGGCCGTCCGCGCTCTCGCGGGGCGGTTGGCCGGCAATCCAGAGGTTGCAGTGGCTGCAATGGTAGGCCAGCGAGCGGATTTCGAGTTCGTGCCCCGGCAGGGGACGGGGCGGGGCCGTGGCCGCGCGCAAGGCTTCGCGCGTGGGCGCGCCGGCCAGGCGCGCAGCGCGCACTTCGTCGCCGTCCAGCACCAAACCGAGCATCTGGCCTTCGGACACTTTGAAGCGGTCGCCGTCGCGCAGGTTCTCGAAATTCTGCTCGGCGATGATAAACTTGCGATCGTCGTCGGGGGTCGCCGGAGTATGGGCGTAAATCGTCACGGTATTGCCGCCGAAGAACCCGCCGTAGTTGAGCACCTCGTCGATGATATAATACACGTAGGGCGGGGGAGCGACGCCGCTGTCGCCCGGTTCCTGTTGCATCGAGTTTCCTCCATCGCGCCAGATGCCGCATTATACCACGCGCCCCCGCCGGGGAACAATCGCCCATCCGGCGGCCCGCGCATCCGGGGCACCGGCTATTGCGTACCATTTACGAGGGGCCACGCGGCTTGTGGCACCTTACCGGTTGCTGCATCGTGCCTTGCGGAAAAGCTATCAAAATGATATAATTACGGTAGCACCAACACCGCCTCCGAAAAGTGGGTCACCCCCACTTTTCGTGTTGTTAGGGGTATTTTTGGAACCCCAGGCGGCGCAACAGGTAGTAAAGATCAAGAGCAGGAGGGCGAATGCGATGAAGGGAGAGTTCTACGCTGCCATTGCGCAAATCGCCAGCGAGCGGTCCCTCGCCAAGGATGTCATCCTGGAGAGTGTGGAAGCGGCGCTGATTTCGGCGTACAAGCGCATGACCGGCAGCGACCAGAGCGTTACCGTGCAGATTGACCCGGCCAGCGGCCAGGCCCACGTCTTCGCCCAGAAAACGGTCGTGGAACAGGTAGAAGACCCGCGGGCCGAGATCAGCCTGGCGGATGCCCGTGCCCTGGAACCCGGCGCGCAACTGGGCGATACCGTACAGGTGGAGACCACCCCGGCCAACTTCGGGCGCATCGCGGCACAGACGGCGAAGCAGGTCGTCATGCAGCGCATCCGCGAGGCGGAGCGCGACCGTTTCTTTAGTGAATATATCGACCGTGTCGGCGACATCGTCAACGTCATGGTCCAGCGGGTCGATCCCCGGTCGGTGGATCCGAACCGGCCCGAACAGCCCGGCGCCATTATCGTCGAGATCGGCAAGGCGGAAGCCGTGCTGCCGCCCAACGAGCAGGTCAAGACGGAGCGCTACCGGGTCGGCCAGCGTATGCGCGTGCTGCTGCTCGATGTGCAGCGCAACCAGCGCGGGCCTCAGTTGATCGTGTCCCGCGCGCACAAGAACATGTTGCGCCGGTTGCTCGAACTCGAAGTGCCGGAGATCCATAACGGCACGGTCGAGATCAAGGCCATCGCCCGCGAGGCCGGCATGCGCTCGAAGGTCGCCGTCGCGGCCCGGCAAGAAGGGCTCGACCCCGTGGGCGCCTGCGTCGGCATGCGCGGCATACGCATCCAGAATATCGTTAATGAATTGTACGGGGAAAAGATCGACATCGTGTCGTGGCACCCCGACATGGCGGTGTTCATCGCCAACGCGCTCAGCCCGGCGCAGGTCGTCAGCGTCGAGTTGCTGGAGCCGGAGAAAACCGCGCAGGTCATCGTGCCGGAGCGGCAGTTATCCCTGGCTATCGGCAAGGAAGGACAGAACGCGCGCCTGGCGGCCAAACTGACCGGCTGGCGCATCGACATCAAGAGCGCGACCGCATCCGTGCACGAGCCGGAAGAGGACTTTGCCCGGCGGGCGGTCGAAGCCCTGCGGGCCGAAGCGGGCAACGGCTTTGACAGCCTGGCCGCCTTCCCGACCGCCGCGCCCGAAGCGATGCGCGACGACCGGCGCAAGGTGCGGGCTAATAACACGGTGGTCTATCAGAACCGGGTGTTTGGCCCGCTGCCCGAAAACCTGGTCGGCGAGACGGTGCGCTTGCGGCTGACCGACGCCGGACTGCAAGTGCAGACCCCGACACGGATTGTCGCCACGTATCCGTGGGAGCAAGCGCAGGCCCTCGACTCCGCCGAGGTCCGGCCTGAAGACGATATGGAACCGGCGGACATGGCGCCGCCCGCGCCGCCGGCGACGGAAATCACGGAAAGCTAGTGGTGTGCGGGGCGCCACCGCGCGGTGTGTTAAGCACCGCTGCGCGCACAGTGGTCAGCGGTCCGGCACGCCGGACCCTGATGGCTGAAAGCTGAAAGTTATCAATGAAAGCGAAGCATCCGGCCCCGCGGCCCAAGCACGTGCCTCAGCGCACCTGCGTGGCCTGCCGGACCGTTGAGTCAAAACGCGGAATGGTACGGATCGTGCGCACGCCCGCCGGGCGCGTCGAAATCGATCCGACCGGGAAGCGTTCCGGGCGCGGCGCCTATCTCTGCCGCAATCGTGCGTGCTGGACCGCAGCACTGCAAAAAAAGTCGTTAGAGTATGCACTCAAAACGGCGATCAACCTGGAGGATAAAGGTATCCTC
>JAICKM010000331.1 GCA_025927935.1 Chloroflexia bacterium
CCCCCGGCAGCGGCGGGGGTATCGGTCGCCACGGCCCCTGCGCCACCGCCCGAAGGCGCGGTTGTCGGCGTGTCGGCGGCGCCGCCGCACGCGCTCAGGAGCAGCATCATGATAATCAGCATGATCAGCGAGCTAGACTTCAAAGGTTTCATGGAATATCTTTCCTCCTCCTACAGTTTGCTAGGTAAATTTGAACCGGCAGCACAGGCAGGCCCCTGTGACCTGCCTTGCCGGGCCACCGTCTGGTGGAAGACTTGAAACCCCGTAGTACGGTCAGACGTGGGCTAACTCCGGGTAAGCACGCGAGACCCGCCCAGTCCCTTTTATTAGTCGAGTACCACCTCCTTTCAAGAGGTGTGTTTGCATACACAATTAGTACGCGACCTGCTCACTCTAACATGATGCCTGGTCCCGGTCTGCATCTGACAGTAGAGTTTTGCGGCTGAGTTCGCACGATTCATGCCACGGCGCGCAGGCTACGTCGTGGCCGGCGGGCTTCCACCGCTCATCAGTATACACCTAATTATCGTGGCCGTCATGCTTTATACTCGGCTGGCCGTCACGCATTGAAGCCACATCTGTATTATGCCACGGAAAGCCCCGTCCGTCATCAGCCTAGCTCGACCAGGGCAGCGGCCAGGGGCGGCAGGCTAACACGCAGCGTGGGGCCGTCTACCGTGACCGGGTGGCCGTTTAGCAGATCGCGGGGCGTGCCGCGCAGGGTTTGCCCGGCGGGTAGCGGGATCTCCAGCGTGCGGGCGGCGACGCTCAGGTTCAGCGCCGCCAGCAGGCCGATCGCGCCCGGCTGCACTTGCGCGTAGGCATAGGTGCGCGCCGCGTCGTCCAGATGCAGCGTCACGCGGGTGCCATGCCGGATCGCGGGGTGGGCGTGGCGGATGGCGGCCAGGCGCCGGTAATAGGCCAGCAGATCCGCGTCTTGCTCAGCGCCCCAGAGCATCGGCCCGCGGGCTTCCACGTCGCGCCCGAACCCGGTAGCGCGCACGTCGCCTTTCTGCCGGATGCCCACCTCTGTGCCGTAGTAGATGATCGGCGGGGCGGTTAGCGTGAACTGGATCGCGGCGGCCACCTCCAGCTTGCGTTTATCGCCCTTCGCCACCCAGAGGAAGCGATTCATATCGTGGTTGTCGAGAAAAGCCGGCAGCACGAAGCCGGGCGAGTAGTAGCGCGCGCTCTGGGCCAGGAAGCGGTCGAAGGTGCTGATCGGGATCGTCTCGAAGGCGATCAGGCCGCGGATCATGGTCAGGAACGTGAAGTCGAGCGCGCCATCCATGCGGCCCTCATAGCTGCGCAACACATTGGCCCCGGCGGTCGCTTCAGCCACCGAGAAGCTATCGGGCTTAATCGCCTTCACGGTGCGATAGTAGTCGCTCCAGAAATCGTGCGACGGGCCGAGCACGTAGTCGAGCCGGTAGCCGTCAATGTCATACCGCTCCATCCAGAAGCGTACTGCGTTGAGCATGTGAGCGCGGGCCGGGGGATACTCGTTGTTGAAGCGCGGCAGCCCCTTGGAACTGAAGAACGTCACATACTCATCGGGCCAGCGGGTAAAGGTGAACCAGTCACGGTAGGGGCTGGCGGGATTCGTCTGCGCGTGGTGGAAAAAGGGGTGGCGGTTGGACACATGATTGGCGGCCAGGTCGAGCAACACGCGCAGCCCGCGCGCATGGGCTGCCTGGACGAGCGTGCCCAGGTCCTCGTTGGTGCCGAGCGCCGGGTCCACCTGCAACAGGTCCGTGGCATCGTAGCGGTGGTACGTCGGGCTGGGGAAGACAGGCGACAGCCAGATCGTGTTGGCCCCCAGTTCGGCGATGTAGTCCAGGTGCTCGGTGACGCCGCGCAGCGTGCCGCCCATGATGCCGGTTTCTTTTTCCAATACGCGCCATTGTGCTCCAGCGCCCGGATGGAAGCGGTCGAGATAGATATGGTAGATGATGGCGTCGTGGATCCAGGCGGGCGCGGCGGGTGCGTCGACGAGGTAGGCAAACACCGGCTCCAGGCCGCCGGGGGCCTTGGGATCGGCGTCGGCGAAGCCGGGCGCCAGTTCGCTGCCGGGCAGCGGCAGCGCCTCGATCTGGTAGCGCACATAGGCGCCCGCCGGCTGGGCCGGGATAGTGGCCTCCCAGACCGACAGGTAGTCCCAGAGCAGTTCGGACCATTGCGTGTCGCGCCAGGCCATGGGCACCGCGGTGCCCGTTGTCGCCTGCCCGGCGTGCCCGGCGGGGCGGCTGCCGTCGATGGTGTAGTACAGCCAGAGCGCCACCGCTGGGAAGTTCGGCCCGGTCGTCGCGCGAATCGTGACCGGGCCGCCGGCCTGCGGGCGCAAGGGATCGATCTGGAACTGGTGCTGCACTCCGCTGAGGGCTTGCACCAGGGCGCGCGTCGTCTCCGGCCCGGCGGCCAGGTGGCCGAACACGAAGTCGGGCATGACATCCGGGTGCTGGCCGGGTAGGGTGCCCGCGATAGGCGCCTGTGCCTCCGCCGGTGGCGTCAGCGAGTCGGCGGCAGACTCCGGGCCGTCCTCAGGGCGGTTGGCCTGGTCAGGTGTGTTCATAGATTCCAAGTCCTCACATTCGTGGCCCAAGTTTCTGCAGGCGCTTCGTAACCGAGTCCGCCCTGCCGCAGCACAAGCTTGCCCGCCCGGATCGAGCGAGATCTGCCCAGGATGGCGCCGGATGATTCGGGATTGGCGTGTGAGCAAGAACAGATCCAGAGTTTGTCCGTAGATCCGATCAGTTTGACGGGCGACCAGGCAGCGCATGTTGAGCACACTGAGGTGATATGCTATGATGGCGGGCATCTTCGCCAAACTGAGACTAGGAGGGGGTTGTTAGCTATGTCCGATATTTACGATTACACCGAGCAAAATCGCCGCGCCTGGAACGAGATCGCGGAGGTGCGCCAGCGGGGGTTTCCGCCCGCCTCGTTCTTTGCCGCCGGCAACTCGGTTCTCGGCCCGCAGGCGCTGGCGGCCATACCCGATGCCCGCGGACAGCGCCTCTTGCACCTGCAATGCTCCACCGGTGAGGACACCCTCTCCTGGGCGGTTGCCGGCGCCACGGCTACGGGCGTGGATATCAGCGAGATCCAGATCGCGCTTGCTGCCGAAAAGGCCGCGGCCGCCGGGTTAGACGTGCGCTTCATCGCCGCCGACGTTTATGCCCTGCCGGACGAATTGCAACGCGGTAGCTTTGATTACGTCTATACAGGCGGCGGGGCGCTGATGTGGCTGCCCGACATCGCCCGGTGGGCGCAAATTGTGGCCGCTGCCCTGCGTCCTGGCGGGCGCCTGGTGCTGCTCGAAATCCATCCTGTGGCGCTCTGCCTGTGGGTGACTGAGGGCCGGTTGGAGCTAGTGGACGACTATTTCCGGCGCGCCCGGCCCATGGAGGACTACGGCTGGGCGCACTTTACCGGCGGGGAAGACGCGCAGGAGGACAAGGTCGAGTTTACGTGGCCCCTGGGGGATATTGTGACGGCTGTGATAAGAGCGGGGATGCAGATCGAGACACTGCAAGAATATCCGAGCACGGAAGCGTATCGCTTTGGCGAAAAGGTGGAAGAGATGCGCCGGTTGCCGGGCCATTACCGCTTGATCGCCTGCAAGAAGTGAAGATCCAGGGCGCCGGGAGCTACTGGCGCGTGAGCTGCTACGCGCCATGGGGCGAGAATAGGCCGGCTAATGAAAGTGTAACTTTGCGGTGGGAAAGTCGTATACTTCAAGAGAACCCGATAATTGAATCGGAGAGGAGGCGGCTACGATGGGACAAGCATCTGATCCACGGACTGGCGGGGGCGAGCCCACCCTGCTTCCCCGGCCCGCCGTGCCCCCCAACCCCTGGAGCGCCCTGGACACCGAGTTTCGCGATGACCGGCCTCCACCTCCGGAGCGCTCGACCCAACTGCCCACTGTGGGCTTTAGCGGGCGCTTCTGGAAGGTGGACGTGGAGCAGCCGTCCGATGCGCGCGTGCGCTACGAACGGCCTATCCTGCTGGTCTGGGCGCTGGTTAGCTGCCTCTGGCAGGGGTTTATCCCCTGGGTCGTCATGGGCCTGGCCTTGATCGTCTATGCCGGCGGTGCGCGGCGGGTCTTTCGGGAATATGGCCTCGTGGCCCAACCGTGGGTCTACTGCGCGATGGCCCTGGGCCAGATCATGCTGGCCTGCTCGTTTATCGCCAAACTAGGCCCACTGTGGCCCTTCATCGGCCTGTACTGGCTGGCGGTGGTCCTGGCCTGGGTGATCGTCGAACTGCGCACAGTCCGCGGCAAGCCGGGCGACGGCTCGGTCTTCTGAGGGCGCACGATTTCGCGGATTTCAGATTGGGCAGGCGTCCGGTTCGGCCCGCACCAGGAATCCGGCTTCAGAAATGCGCTGCGCCGGCCCGGATCGCCCGCAGGTCCTTGACTACGGCGCCGGCCGGGCCGCCAGGATTCCCGCAAGTTGCTCCCGCAGGCTACGTAAGCCCTCGCTCGCCCGTACCTCGCCCGTGAGGATCTTATGGACCGCCGTAAAGTACGCCGCGGATACCTGGTCGTAGGCCGCGCCCGCAACTGCGGAGGGGCGCGCCACGGTCTGGCTGAAGATATCGGCCAAGGACCCGACATATGGGTTGGCGGCGAGTACATCGGGATCATGGTAGAGGGCGCCGATCGTTGGCAGATAACCGGCTTGGATCGCCCGGACTTTCTGGTGGGCGGATGCGGCCAGGAACGCCACGAATTGCGCCGCTTCCCTGGGGTGGGCTGAATAACGCGACACGGCGAGTTGCCAGCCACCCAGCGTCGCCGCCGGCCGGCTGTTGGTTGTCCCGCCGGCCGGCAGCGGCGCGATCGCGAATTTCCCGGCAATCGGCGGCAACTGCCCTGTCTGCGGGTCGGGCTGATTCCCCGCGGCGTAGCTGGAGGACCAATTACGCATGAACGCGGCGTTGCCGCTCCGCCAGACCTTGTCCGCCTCGGCTTCCTGGTAGGTCAGCACGCTGGGTGGGGAGATCCGGCCAATCCAACTTCTGGCCCGATCGAGGGCCCCCACGGCTGCCTGGTTGTCCACAGTGACCGTGCCGTCGGCGGCGATGATCGCGCCGCCCCCCTGCGACACTTGCCACTCCAGCGCGTCACACGTCAGCCCTTCATAGGCGTTGCCCTGCCAGACGAAGCCCCAGAATGCAGCATTACCTGCCGCGCGCTCGCCATCCTGGATGCGTTGGGCCGCCGTCTCGAGCGCATCCCAGGTGGCCGGTGGCCCGGCGATGCCGTATTTCTGCAGTAAGTCGGTGCGATAATACAGCAACCCGGCATCGGTGAAATAGGGGAGGGCGACCAGCCGTCCCCCAACGGTGTTATTCTGGATGCCCGCTGGAAAGTAGCCGGCCAGTTGTGCCGCTGGAATATAGGGGCGCAGATCGAGCAGATCGCCCGCCAGGAGACCCGGCCAGATAACGTCGATCTGGTAGACATCAACATCCGGCGATTCGGCGGCCAGGTAGAGCTGCGTTTTCGCCAGCCGGGCGGTCGTCGATGGCGGCCCGGCGATGACCTCAACGCGGATCCCCGTCTGCTGCGTGAACTCGGTCGCCGCTTGCTGGTCAAGCGGCAGGCCAAGGGCCGTAGTATTGTCCGCGAGGAAGCGCAGGGTGACCGGCCCCGGCGTGCCGTCCGGGCGAGGGGGCGGGGTGACCGCAGCCGGAGGGCCGAAGCCGGGCAGGTCGCAGGCGCTGAGCACCAGACTCAGCACGACAAGTACCGCGACGAACTGGAGGCAGCGCGTCCGCGCCATAGTCCGCTCTTCCTTTCTCCAGCGGATGGAGTGTTTCCAGCGGGTAGGGTGCGGGCCGGCGCGCCCCGTAAATCTGCTATCGGGACAGCAAGAATCACGCCCGCCGCGCTTGGCGCCTGGCACAGATAGTGCTGCACCGCGGGCACCGGCCGCCTCATGAAGGGATGCCCCATGCAAAAGCTCCTAAATCGCTTACGCTTTCCCGGATCCGAGACGATCCAGTCGTTCATCGGACGGCGAATCCTGGCCGCCTTCAGTCTGATTCGCACGGCTATCCTGGTCACGGGTATCGCCAACGTGCTGCTGTTCCAGTATCTGGATGCCGCCGAGGTGCAGGAGCGCAACAAGACCGCCGAGCAAGGGACGCTGGCCCATCTCAGCTTCGTCATCGACACGCAGATCCAGGCTTATGAGAGCGCGGTCTGGGACACCGGCAAGCTACCGAGCACCGTGAGTACGGCGCGGGATCTTTATACCGGGGAGGCGACCAGTGATTTGCTGGCGCTGCGCCGGCTCCAACCGGCGCTGCTGGCCCCGAACGGGGCGTTGCATAACTTCGTACTGAGCTATCTACAACTCAACGACTTCTGGCTGGCCCTCGCCCCGGCGATCGAAGGCGGCACGGACCGGCAGCCGCTGCAAACTATGTGGCAGAGCCGGCAGGCGCTCATCACCACGGTGCCTGAGATGCTGGGCAACTACCGCGGGCAAGTGGACCAGGAGCAGCAGCAACTGCAACAAGCCAAGGCCAATGCCAAGCAAGGCGCGATCATCTTGAGCGGTATCATCGGTTTGATCAGCTTCGCCCTGTCGATCGCGCTGGCCGTCGTGCTTACGCGGCAGATCGTGCCGCCCGTGATCCGCCTGCGCGATGCGCTCCAGCAGGTCGCCGAGGGCAACCTCAGCCCGCAGGCCGCCGGACCGGGGCGCGACGAAATCAGCCAACTCCTGCGAACCTTTAATGCCTCGGTCGGTCGCTTGCGGGATTTGCTGCTGGCGGTTCGGGAGCAGGCGCAGGCGATTAGCGTGGAGTCCGGGCGGCTCAAGCAGGCATTTGCGGGCAATGGGCTGAATCAGCGGGAAGCGGCGGCGCTGCAAGACGCGCTGGCTGCCGCGGGGCAGTTGGCCGAGGCGACCGCCGGAGTGACGGTCCTCGCCGGCCCCGAGGCCCCGGTAGGCGGGGCCGATCTTCAGACGGCGGCGCCAGGCGTGAACGACGCTGCGGGCACCGAGATAGATTGGTTAGCAGAACAAGCAGCCGAGCGGGCGCGGGTGCTGGACGAATTGGGCCGGGCGGTGGAACAGATCAGCGTCCGTCTCAGCGCCGTAACCAGCCGGTCGGATCGGTTGTTGAGCACGGTGACGGCCACCAGCGCGAACGGAGAATCGGATGGGGCGGGCCAGAGTGGGCTGGCGGACGAGCTTCAGGCACTGGACACCGATGCCCGCACCGCCGTCGCGCAATTAGAGGCCATAATTCAGCAAGTGCGTAGCACGCAGCGCATGACGACGAACTCGCTCGCCAGCCTGGACCGGGCTGCGGGTTATTTGCGCGAGGCCATCGCGCAGTTTCGGTTGCCGGGGTGATTGGGGGCGCAACAGGCAAGGATCACGAGTTGGCGGCGCTACAGATCTTCCTGCGCAATGGGCGGGGCGCCGCCCCAGGGGGGGGGAGGGGGGGGGGGGCCCCCCCCCCGCCAACCGGAGCCGCCCCAAGGGGGCAGGCCCCCCCCAGTGCGGCCG
>JAICKM010000786.1 GCA_025927935.1 Chloroflexia bacterium
CTCTCGCCTTCCAGCTTGAGCACCAGGCGCAACACGCCGTGCGTGGACGGGTGCTGCGGCCCCATGTTGATCGTCGTGATGTCGCTCTGCGGCGCGTCGTCCATATTGGCGTCGCGCTGTGCCGGATCGTTCAGAGTCGTGCTCATGTCAGCGGCCCCTTCTCCACGTCGCGCGGGCGCGTGCCGCCCACCGGGCCACGGGTTAGCGGGGCTTGGCCCGCGCCGCCGCCCGCACCCGGCCCCAGGTCGGGCCGCACGCCGTAGCGGTGGTCGATGGGCGGCGCCACTCCCGCGCCGGTGCCCCGCTCCAGGCCGGGCAGCGGGTAATCCTTGCGTAGCGGGTTGCCCTGCCAGCCCTCCGGCATCATGATGCGTGCCAGGTTCGGGTGGCCGCTGAAGCGGATGCCGAACAGGTCATAGACCTCGCGCTCGAACCAGTCGGCCCCCGGCCAGAGTCCCGTCAGGCTCGGCACCTCCGGCGTGCTTTCCGGCACGCCCACCTTCAGCCGCAGGCCCTCTTTGCGCTCCATCGAAAACAACTGGTAGACCACCTCGAAGCGCGGCACGCGATCCGGCCAGTCCACAGCGGTCAGGTCTTCCAACCAGGGGAAGCCCAGCCGGTCGTCGCGCAACCAGGCCACCACGTCCAGCAGCGCGTCCTTGCGGATCACCGCGGTCGGCTCGCCCCGGAAGGCGTGCGTGGCCGTCACGGCATCGGGGAACCGCTCGCGCAGCCGCGCCAACGCCGGGTGGTCGGACTCCGGCGGGACCGTCTGCATGGGCGGCACGTCGCCGGATAGGCTCTTGGGCAGGATCTGATCAGACATGGTTCGCGATCTCTTCTCTACACAATAGGGCCGGGCCGCTTATGCCCGGCGCGGGTCGCGCGGCTGTGGGTCGGGCGGCGACGGTTCGCCACGGGCGATGCGCGCCTGCAACTCGCGGATGCCTTCGAGCAACGCTTCGGGCGTCGGCGGGCAGCCCGCCACATAAATATCGACGGGCACGACGCGATCCACACCCTGGATGATGGCGTAATTATCGAACACGCCCCCGCACGACGCGCAGGCGCCCATCGCCAGCACCCACTTGGGGTCGGGCATCTGGTCGTAGATCTGGCGCAACACGGGCGCCATCTTCACCGACACCCGCCCGGCGACGATCATCAGGTCGGCCTGGCGCGGCGAGGCGCGGAATACCTCGGAGCCGAAGCGCGCCAGATCATAGCGCGACCCGCCGGTCGCCATCATCTCGATCGCGCAGCAGGCCAGGCCGAACGTGGCCGGCCAGACCGACCCGGAGCGCGCCCAGTTCGCAAATTTGTTCAACTGCACCGTCAGGATGGACCCCACGCCCGGCTCGGCCTGCGGGCGCATGATGCCGCCCGGCCCCAGGGTGGCCCCCTGCGGCGGCAGCGGCTGTCCATCCGGGCCGACGGCCAGGCGGAAGTGTTGCGGGTCTATTCCCACTGGAAGCCCCCTTTTTTCCATACGTACACGTACCCGATCCCCAGGATCAGCAAGAAGGTCGCCATCTCCAGCAGGCCGAACACGCGCAACCGGCGCAGCAGCACGGCCCAGGGGAAGAAGGCGACCGTTTCAATATCAAAAATCAGGAACAGCATCGCCACGCGCAGGAACTTCACCGGGAAGCGCTGCGGCGCCGGTTCCAGCGGAACAATACCCGACTCATAAGGGGCGCTTTTGGCGGCGGTGGGATGTTTCGGCCCGGCGAGAAACGCCAGCAGGCTGATCGCGACGGCCAGGATGGTCGCCAGCACCAGGAGGACCAGGATAGGGAGAAATGCGCTTAGATCCGACACAGACGATCCTCTTTCCCCTCGACGCGGTGGATGGGCCAACGCTCCCGCGAGACATGCCGCGGATAAGTTGCCCCCGCTGCGTCCTTCGGCGTGCCCGGCAGGCACGGGTGCGGATCGCCGTTGAATCCTTTCCCCAAATTGCCGCGCTACTCGTTAACAGGCCATTGTGAAAATGGTAACATAGACGCCAAAAGTTGTCAAGGAATCTCGCGCCACGTCACCCGCCCATCCATAGAGCCTACCCGCGCCACGTAGCCGTCCAGGGACCCGCGCTAACCGGTCCAAAAACCGGACTCTGTTCTACAAGAACGGAAAACCACCCGCTTTGCCACGCGCCCCCGCCGTAGGGGCGGATCAGCGTGTCCACCCGGCTCCCTCACCCCATTGCCGGGACCGTAGGGGCGGACCTGTGTGGCCGCCCGGCTTCCCTACCGGCATCGCAGAGGCGGATCTGTGTGGCCGCCCGGCCCAACAATTCCGCCCATTTGGACGGACCTGATATAGGACTTATGACGTATTGACGGCATTGTGGTATGCTAATACTATTAGATAGCCCAGCTAACTATCCGGTTTACATGGAATTAATATTGGCCTTGTATCATTGGCTTCAGCCCTGAGCCGAAAGGTGTGCGCCGGCTTTCGGCACGTGCGGGAAACGTAGCCCACAGGGACTCGGTTTTTGGTTTTACGGAGGTGTAGAAGTATGTTCAGTTTATCGCGGTTTTTGCGGCCCTTCGCGCTGCTCATAGCGGGCGTGCTGGTGCTCCAGTTTGGGCAGTCGATGGCCCAGTTATATCTCCCGACCCTGCTGTCCGACATCGTCGATACCGGCATTGTCAAGGGGGACATCGACTATATCTGGCGCATCGGCATGTTCATGCTGCTCGTAGCCGGGCTGGGCACCACCTGTGCCATCCTCGCCACCTTGCTGGCCGCGCGGGTCTCCACCGGCCTGGGGCGGCATCTGCGCACAGCGGTCTTCGCCCAGGTGTCGCGTTTCTCGCTGCACGAGTTCGACAAGCTGGGCACAGCCACGCTGATCACCCGCACCACCAACGACATCAACCAGGTCCAGCAGGTGTGGCAGATCATCATGGTCATGATGATCACCGCGCCGATCATGATGATCGGCGGCGTGATTATGGCCGTCTCCAAGGACGCCACCCTGTCGCTGATCTTCGTCGTCGCCGTGCCCATCCTGGCCCTCACTATCACGCTGATCGCCTTGCGCGCCGTGCCGCTGTTCCGCGCCATGCAGAAAAAGATCGACAAGATCAATCTGGTGCTGCGCGAGAACCTGACCGGCATCCGGGTCATTCGCGCGTTCAATCGCTCGGAGTATGAGAAGCAACGCTTCACCGCGGCCAACGCCGACCTGACCACCACCGCGATCCAGGTCAACCGCACGATGGC
>JAICKM010000142.1 GCA_025927935.1 Chloroflexia bacterium
CAGTACGATCAGCATGCCGGGCAGCGCGGTGCCGGTGATCACCTGGCGCACATCATCGCCGCTCCAGTTCAGCAGCGCCAGGGCCAGGAACGGCCCTGCTGTCGCGCCCGCCGTGTCCAGCACGCGGTGCAGGGCAAAGGCCGCCGGGCGCTCCGCCGGGGCCACCGATTGGGCCAGCAGCGCATCACGGGGGGGGGTGCGCAGCGCGCGCCCCAGGCGGTCGAGGGCGACCAGGCCGAGCGCGGCCAGCGGTCCCGCGGCCAGGGCCAGCAGCGGTTTGGCCGCCTGCGAGAGCGCGTAGCCGCCCAGCAGCGCGGGCAGGCCCCGCCGCCACCGGGACGGCAGGCGGTCGGTCGCCAGCCGCACCAGGCTACCGCCGCCCAGCAGGATGCCTTCAATGAGGCCGGCCAGCGGCAGCGGCGTGCCCAGCACGCCGACGAGGAAGAAGATGCGCACCGGCGCGATCATCTCGCTGCTGAGGTCGGTGAGCAGGCTCACCAGGCTCAACGCGAGGAGATTGCGGCTCCCCCCGGCGAAGCGTAACGCGCGGGGCGGAGCGGGAGCAGAGGTCGGATCCATGACACCACCGGCAGTCGAAATTCGCGCAACGCGCTAGCGGCATTATACGCCATGCTGCCCCGATCAACCAAATGCGGCCAGCGCGGGCGGATTGACGCCTGCCGCCCGCGCGGAGTATACTGATTCCCATGCAACCACTATTGGCACGCATCACCATCGACCCAGCCATCTGCCAGGGCAAGCCCTGCATTCGCGGGCTGTGCTATCCTGTTGAGACGATCCTGGAACTCCTGAGCGCGGGATGACCACAGAGGAAATTCTGGCCGACTATCCGGATCTGGAGCGGGATGACATCCTGGCGGCGCTCAGCTTTGCCGCACAACTCAGCCGGGTCAAGCGTCTCGATCTTGTCACTCCATGAACTTTGTGGTTGATGTCCAACTCGCCCGTCGCCTGATCCCCCTCTTGCAGCAGGCCCGTCATGACGCAGTCCACACCCTGGATCTCCCTCAAGGGAATCGCACTTCGGATGCCGAAATCAACGAGATAGCGACGCGTGAACAGAGGGTAGTAATCACTAAGGATGCCGGTTTCGTCAACTCGTTCCTGGTGTTCGGCAAGCCCGATAAGCTACTTGTGGTATCTACCGGCAATATCACCAACGCGGATTTGCTGAATCTCTTCAGGAAATATTTGCCCCAAATTGAGACTGCCCTCCAGCCCCATCGCTACGTCGAGTTAACCCGCACAGCCTTGCTGATTCATCGTTGATCCCCACATAGCGCCGCCCGCCTAGCACCAGAGTTGAACCGGGGCGAGAGCCTGTGGTATAGTGATGCGAAACGCGGCACATCATGCGCCATGGATAGATTCGTCATGCAAGTTCGTCGCAAACAGGTCATATTGAATGAGCCGCCCCAGGCGCGGGCGGACGCCCGGCGCCCGCCCGCGCCGCCCGCGCCCACCGCGCCGGACGAGTCGCGCCCCATGCCTTATGACTGGGTCCTGCTCGCCGGCCTCGCCGCCATTGTCGCGGTCATCGACCCCATCGTCATCAACCTGCAACATCATATCGAACTGAGCCTGCTCATCCTCGCCGCGGGCGGCGGGTTATTGTGGTGGGGGCTGCGGCGCGAACGCCGGGTGGCCGTCTGGGGGGGCGCGGCCATCCTCTGGGCCGGCGTCATCGCCGGGATCGCGACGCAGATCGCGCCGCTCGGCGTGGCGGCGGGCACCATCTGGGCGCCACGGGGCGCGCTGCTGGTCGCGGCGCTGCTCGGCTGGCTGTTGGTGCGCGAGCTACCCCGCGCGATCTGGCGTGGGGTACTGGCCCTGGCCGTGCCCACCCTGGCTGTGCTGGCCTGGCTCTGGTGGACGGCGCCCGCGTTCGCCCGCGCCGCCGAGATCTACTGGCTGGCCGCCGACTCGCGCGGCAACATCTACGCCAGTGACGACACGGACGGCGTAGTCTGGCGCTTCGACAGCACCGGGCATGTGCTGGGCAAACTCTGGCCGCACTGGGCCAAGCCCCCCGGCACGCCCGGCCCCGGCTACCAGCCCGCGGGCATCAGCGCCACCGTGCTGGAGCCGTTCGCTCGGCGGACCGCCGTGCCCGTTGGCCCCATCGTGCGCCACTTTTCCTTCTGCGGCATCACCATCGGCCCGGAAGATGGTCTCTACATGGTCGATCTAGACACGTTGCAGATTCTCCACTTCGACCGCGACGGCCAGTTGCGCGATTCCTGGCCGCTGCCCGCGGGCTATGTCCCGGCCCAGGGCTGTATCGCCGCCGACGCCCAGCACCTCTACCTGGCCGATCTCCGGAGCATCATCCACGTCTACGATTTCACGGGCCGGGAGCAGACCCAATGGCCGGTACCGCAAACGCCGCACGGCCTGGCGACCACCCCGGACGGCCGGTTGCTGGTGCTGCACGAGCGCAGCGTCTCGTTCCTCCAGCCGCCCACGGGACAGGTGGTCCACGAATGGACGCTCCCGCCGTCATCCGGCGTGCTGCTGGCCGCCTACCAGACCGTGACGGTACGCCATAACGGCGAAGTCCTGATCACGGACTACAACGCCAACATGATCGTGCGCTACGCCGCCGACGGCACGCCGCTGCCGGCCTGGGGCGGACCGGGCACCCAGCCGGGGCAATTCGCGGCGCCGGCGGGCATCACCGAAGATCCGCAGGGACGCGTTTACGCGGCGGACTCCACCCACCATGTGATCCAGCGCTTCCAGGGCGACGGCCAGGTGGACGTTGTCTGGAGCGCATCGGCGGACGATCCCATCGAAGCCGGCGAATAACAACGCGGCCCCGGCAAGACGTTGCCGGGGCCGTCGGGCAGATGCGCGTAATCAGGCGTTAATACTGGTCCTCGTCGTCGTCATACGCGGCGTGCGCGCCGTGGTCAACCCGCGCCGGCTCATAGGCGGGCCGCCGGTACGCCCCGTGGTCGCCGCCGGCATATACCCCGGTGGTGCCGTTCAGCGCGGAGGGGCCGGCGGGGCGCACATCCAGTTCGTCTTCCCCTTCCGCCGGTTCCCCCGTATGCAGGGGGCGGGCCGGGGCGCCTACCGCCTCGGCGGTGGTGGACTCGGCGTGGGTGTGGGCAGGGGCGTCCGGCGCCGCGCCGTCCGTCCAGTGGTCATGGTCCTCTGCCGTCCACTCGCCGGCCTCGGCGGCCTCGCGCGGCAACTCTTGCTCGCTGTCGGCGGTATCCTCGTCGCTGGGCGCCGCTTGCCCGGCCAGGGCCTCGGCGACCCAGGGGTGGCCGCGATCCAGCAGCAGCGTTTCCAGGCTCTGCATCTCGCCGGTCGCCGGGTGGCGGAAGGGCCGCGTGCCGCGCTGGAACAGGCCGCGGTTCACGGCGTCGTTCACCAGGGCGCGCACTTCGTACATCGGCAGCGGCAGGATGGCCGACGCGGTGAGGTGGCGGGCGATGTACGAGCGGATCATGTAGGCGCTGCGCGCTTCAAGCTGGGCGATGGTGGTGATGAAGCGGTTGCGCTCGTCCACGGACAGGTCTTCCAGGCTGCTGGGTGCGCCCGCCGGGGCCGACTGCGGCGACTCGCCGGGCAGCGACACATAGTCCACACCGTCCACCAGGCTCAGGGTGACAATGCCGCGCCGCGCCGCCTCTTGCAAGAACTCCTTGAACTTGAAGAAGCCATACTGCTCGACGTTGAACTCGCCCAGCCGCCGCCACAGGCCCTCCTGCACGTTGGGGAAAACCAGTTTGCGCCCGGCGGCTTTCAGGTCGCGCACCACATCGACCAGCGTGCGATACGCCTGATCCAGGTCGCGCGTCGGCTCGCCGAGGGGCAGCTTGGCGGCATAGGTGGGGCCGCGCCCGTTGTAGTGGGCGGTGGGCGCCCGCCCGACCAGCGCACGCAGATCGCGCACTTCCTGGCGCAGCGCGGTGATCTCGTCTAGCAGTTTGCTGTAATGCGCGCGCAGCCACTCCTGGATATTGGGTTCTTCGGCGGCGGGCGCATCGGGCTGGCGCTGCACGCCCAGGTAGTGGGCCATGCGCTCGATCTCGCTGGCACGCAGCGGCACCGGGTCGCGGGCGATGAAGGTGCTCAGGCTCTCCAGGCAGCGGTCGTAGCCGTCGAAGCGCCAGGTGAAGCTGTCGGTCTGCAACTGGCTGTCGGCGTGCGCCACCGGCAGCACCAGGCGCGGAAAGACGGTCGGAATGTCGGGCCAGACATTATCCGGGTCCTGGATCAGCGCGCGCATACTGCTGAGCCAGGCTTGCATGGTGCGGGCGGTATTATAGGCTTGCTGGATGGGGTTCTGGTCGCGCGGGTTCGACACCGGCAGCGGCCGCCACATCCCCGCGCCCTCCTCGTACTCCCAGGGGCCGTTAATGGTGCCCCGCAACCGGCGGCGCTCGTTCTTTACTTCCAGCATAAAGATACAGGGCTTCGCCGGATCTTCGCGAATGACCAGGAAATCGACCTGGCGCTGCCCCCGCGGATTAGGAATCTGAAACTCGACGAAAACGTGATAACTGTCGTTTAACCGGCGTAACGCATCCAATAAACCTTTATCGGCGGCCTCATAGTTGCCGATGTAGATTTTAGCCATAGAATACGGTCCTCTCTCGAAAAATGAAAATCAAACGCAAAGGTGAAGGTAAAGGTAAATAAACCCGGCGCACGTCCACAAACGACGTTCGCGCTGGGTACACCCCCGATCCGCCCAGAGTTGGACATAATCGGCCACCACACAAACGTCCGGCCCGGCACCCGCATCATCCACACCACATCTTGTGCTACACTGATCTGTTTCTGTTAACCTAGCTCCGGCTGGCCCCACGCGGGCCATACCCGCACGGTGTTTCATTATACATCAGGCTGGATACTCGCGCCAATTGATCACCGGCATCGGCAACCTCAGCTATAGCACGCCATCCCGCGCGGAGCGCCTGCGCTACTTCCATACTGTCGCGCTTCAAGGGCCGCGCTATTCCTCATCCACGCGCGGCCACTTCTCGGCAATCTGGCGCAGCTTCTCTTTATCCGAGAGGTAGTTCTCCACATAGCCGCAGTTGGCGCAGACATAGGCGTCGAGCCGGGCGTAGCTCAAGCCGCCGGTGCGTAAGGTGGTGCTGTAGCCGTTGTTCTCGCGGTCCACATGGACTTCGTGGGACCCGCATTTGGGGCATTGTCCGTCTTTCATAGCTGCTCCTGTAAAGCTCATTGTCCTGCTGAATAGTCTGTCAACCGGGATCTGTCTAGGGAGCGCAGCGCAGAATCTCCGTCTCGCAGGCGAGAAGACGAGACTCTTCGTTACGCTCAGAGTGACAATTCACGTGTGACGGTCTACTGAACGCAGTGAAGCATCTCGTCTTATTGGGGCACGCGCCGAGACTCTTCGCTGCGCTCAGAGTGACACGCTCTCTTTGTGCGCCGCATAGGGTATAATAGCCGCTATGCATGTAGGAATCAACGCGCACCTGCTGGCGTTCACCGGGGATTATCGGGCCGCCGGCCTCTCCAAGCATATCGCCGACCTCATCCCGGCACTGCTCGCGCTGGACGACGACACCCGTTACACCATCTATACCGGCCCCGGCGCGCGCCACCGGCCGCCCGGCTTCGCGCAATCGCGGCGGGCGCGGTTGCGCCAGACCCGCTGGCCCACCTTGCGCCCGGAGCCGCGCATCCTCTGGGAGCAGACGGTGCTGCCGGTGGCCACCCTACGCGACCGGCTCGACGTGCTGCACTGCCCCGTGCTGATCCAGCCGGTGGTCAGCCCGGTGCCCACCGTCGTTACGGTGCATGACCTGATCTTTCTGCGCTACCCGGAACGCTTTCCGCGCGCCCAGCGCCTGTATCTCACGACGCTGGCCCGTGCGTCGGCACGCCGGGCGGGCAGGCTGATCGCCGTGTCGCAAGCCACCCGCCGCGATCTCCAGGCGCTGCTCGGCGTGCCGCCGGAGCGCGTGACCGTCATCCCCAACGGCGTGGACCACGCGCGCTACTATCCGCGCCCGCCCGCCGAGATCGCCGCTTTCCGCGCCGCCCACGACCTGCCGGATCGGATGATCCTCTACATCGGCACGCTGGAGCCGCGCAAGAACCTGCCGCAACTGCTGCGCGCCTATGCCGCCGCCCGCGCCGACCTCGGCGGGGCACGCCTGGTGGTCGGCGGCGCCAAAGGCTGGTTCTATGACGAGATCTTTCGCGTGGCCCAGGAGCTGGGCCTGACCGGCGGCCCCGACGCCGTGCGCTTCGCCGGCTATATACCGGACGCCGATCAACCCTTGTGGTATAATAGCGCTACGGCTTTCGTCTATCCATCCGTCTATGAGGGCTTTGGCCTGCCGCCGCTGGAAGCGCTGGCCTGTGGGATCCCGGTTATCGCCGCGGATCGGTCGGCGCTCCCTGAAGTCGTGGGCACCGCCGGGGTGCTCGTGGACCCCGACTCGGAGACGGCCCTGGCCGCCGCGTTGCGCGCCGTGGTCAACGACCCGGCGCTGGCCGCGCGGTTGCGCGCCGCAGGGCCGGCCCAGGCGGCTCGCTTTTCCTGGCCCGCGAGCGCCGCGGCCACACTCGCCGTCTATCGCGCCGCCGCCCGGCGCACCACCCGTAAGAGAAGGACTGAATCGCACGAATGAATGATCCGGGCAGTATCCTGACGTTTGCGGTCCCCCTGGTGGCCGTCGCGGTTATGATCTTTTTTATCATCCGCCGGCCGGGCAAGATGCGCACCATGACCTGCACCCGGTGCGACGGCAGCGGCCAGGTCAACGAGCATTGGCCCGACCCCTCCAAACCGGGGGGCTGGCACGATGTCCACGGCGTGTGCCCTAAATGCGGCGGGGCCGGCAAGGTTTAACCCGCGCCGCCCGTTGCAGGGCGCGGCATGGGCCGTTGTAAAAGAGAACGGCGGATAGGGGCAACCCGGTACACAGGAGGGTGGATGCGCTCACCGGCCCGCAGCCCGCACGCACGCCGGGGCCAGGCGCGCCCGTATTAGCTATGCCCGTTTTTCGCACACCCAGCCCTCAGAGTCGCCCGCCCGGCCCCGCCGGTCCGGGACGCCCCGCGCGGCCCACACACGACATCGACGTGATCAGCCACAGCCTGGACCAGACCCGGCGCATCGGCATGCGCCTGGCCGCGCTTCTGGCGCCCGGCGACCTGATCCTGCTGGAAGGCCCCTTCGGGGCGGGTAAAACCACGCTCACCCAGGGCATTGCTCGCGGCCTCGATGTCGGCTCTGATTATGTAACCAGCCCGACCTTCACCCTGATCAATGAGTACGAAGGCCGGCTGCCGCTCTATCATGTTGATCTCTACCGGCTCGACAATCTGCAACAGGTGGAGGAACTGGGCCTGCTCGACTATGTCGCGGGCGACGGTGTGACGGTGATCGAATGGCCCGAACGGGCGGCGGGGCTGCTGCCGGCGGAGCATCTCACCGTCTATTTGAGCGACATCACCGAGACCAAGCGCGCGCTGCGCTTCCATGCCGAGGGCACGCGCTACACCGACCTGCTGGAGCAATTCAAGCAACACGCCTTTGCCCCGGGCGCCGTGCCCGACGCGGATGGGCACCCGCCCAGCCTGCCGCTAAGCCGCGCGGCGGGAGACGGCTAGCCATGATCGTCGCCTTCGACACATCCACCGAATGGTGCAGCGTCGCCCTGTATGACCCGATCGGCGGCGTCCGCGCCGAGGAGACCTGGCACGCCGGGCGCGAGCAGACTCGCGAACTGCTGCCCACCGTCCACGCGATGCTGGCCCGGATGCACCTGGCGCCCGCCGACCTGCGCGGCGTGGCCGTGGCGATTGGCCCTGGCTCGTTCACCGGCCTGCGCGTGGGCCTGGCAACGGCCAAGGGCCTGGCCTACGCCCTCGATATCCCGCTCTGGGGCATCCCCACGCTGGATATCATGGGCTACGCCCACATGGCGATCACGGCCGCGCCCGTCTGCGCGGTGTTGCACGCCGGGCGCGGGCGGCTGGCCCACGCCTTCTATCGCACCCGCGCGGGCGTCTGGCAGCGCATCAGCGAGTATGCGAACACAACCGTCGCCGAACTGATCGCCCAGATCGACACGCCAACCATTTTCTGCGGGGAGATCGATCCCGCCGTGGCCCGCGAACTCGAAACGCAACTGGGCCGCCAGGCCAGCGTCGCGCCCCCGGCGGCGTCGCTGCGCCGGGCCGGCTACCTGGCCGAACTAGCCTGGCAGCGCGCCCAGCAAGGCGAACGCGATGACGTGGCCCTGTTGCAAGCGCTCTACCTGCACGTCCCGACCCCCGGCTCACAGCCCGTCGCCGGTGCGCCGACTTGAGCACGACATAGAGAAAGAGCGTATGCCTGCTACTCGGTCACGGAAGTTGCGATTGTCGCCTGTACAGGGGGCTGTGCTCCGCCTGCTGGAAGAAGCAGGATCGGAGGAGATACCGGTTGTATTGAATACATTACAGGCACAATTTCCTGCTTGTCGATCTGAGGAATTGTTGCATATTGCCGAAGAAGCGATTGACGGGTTGCATAAGTTGGATCTTGTCGCATTTAGCCGGGATTAGGGTGTGGCCGGTTTGCACTACGTACAAATACCGGACCAGGACCTGAAAGGCGGCAGACTAATCCGGCACTTCAGCGTTTATGATGAAGATCGAGGAGCCTGGAACTGGGGGAATCTTTCCGGTAACTCAGAGCCGATTTCATTAATTCTGACCGATCAGAGAACGCAAGCCTTAACGCAGTAGCTGTTTAGACATACTTCAAGCAGCAAAGACTAACCGGTTGGCAGCCAGTGATCATAGCCTACTGATCACTGACCACTGACCACTGACCACACGTATGCCGTATATCATCGAACAAATGCAGATGGCCGATGTGCCGGAGGTCTCGGCGGTGGAGAAGGAGTGCTTCGCCAGCCCCTGGCCGGCCAGCGCCTACCGCCGCGAGTTGCGCAACCCGCAGGCCAACCGCTACGAGGTGGCCCGCTGGGTCCACCCCAGCGCGCGCCGGCGCCCGCCCAGCGTCTGGCCGCCCGCCGGGTCGCCCTTGCGCCACCGGCTGGGCGAGATCTTCCCGGCCATCTTCCCCCCGATCGAGCCGCCCAGCAGCCCCTACCCCATTGCCGGGTTCGCGGGCCTGTGGCTCATGGGCGAGGAAGCACACGTCACCACTATCGGCGTGGCGCCCGCCCACCGGGGCCGCCATGTGGGCGAGTTGCTGTTCCTCACCATGATCGACATCGCCCTGGAGCAGCGCTCGGCCTGGCTGACCCTCGAAGTGCGCGTCAGCAATCGCGTGGCCCAGAACTTGTACCAGAAGTATGGGCTGACCATCGCCGGTACGCGCAAGCATTATTACAGTGACGACGGCGAGGACGCCTACCTGATGTGGAGCGAGCCGTTGCAGTCGCCCGCGTTTCGCGACCGCTTGAGCCGCTTGCGGGCCGAGTTCCAGGCGCGCATGGTCCGCCAGGATGCCGAGGAAAGCGCCGGGCGCCTGCATTTGCCGGCATCCGGGCAGCATTCCGCCCCGGAAGGGAGCGGCCCGTGAGCCGCGCCGGGCGGCTGGAAGGAGCCGAGCGCTGGTGAATATCCTGGCAATCGAAACATCGTGTGATGAAACATCCGTCGCCATCGTGCGCGACGGGCGCGAAGTACTGGCGAATATTATCGCCTCGCAGATCGGCCTGCACCAGCGCTTCGGCGGCGTGGTGCCTGAACTGGCCTCGCGCCAGCACATCGTCACGCTGATCCCCACGCTGGAAGAGGCAATGCGCCACGCCGGCCTGGACTGGGACAGCATCGACGCCGTCGCCGTCACCTGCGGGCCGGGGCTGGCCGGGGCGCTGCTGGTCGGCCTCAACGCCGCCAAGGCGATTGCCTTCGCCCGCAACAAGCCGCTCATCGCCGTGAATCACCTGGAAGCGCATATTTATTCCAACTGGATCATCCCGGAGACGCTGGAGCGGGACGCGCCGCCGCCGCGCGAACCGCACCCCGCCGCCGAGCAGACCCGCGCGGGCGCTGCCCTCCGCGCGCTGGGCGTGGAACCGCCGCGCCGGGCCGGCGAGACCGATCTGCCGCCCGGCCCCCCGGCGGGCGGGCGCCCGCAGTACACCCCACCGCCGCCCAAACAGGAAGCGCCCCGACCCAGGCTGGACCAGCCCGCGCCGACCGACCCGGCCTTCCCGTTGCTCTGCCTGGTCGTCTCCGGCGGGCACACCGAGCTGATTTACATGAGCGGGCACGGGCAGTATAGCCTGCTGGGCAAGACGGTGGACGACGCGGCGGGCGAGGCGTTCGACAAGGTCGCCCGCGTGCTGGGCCTGCCCTACCCCGGCGGCCCGGCCATCCAGCGCGTCGCCGCCTTCGGCAACCCCGACGCCATCGACCTGCCGCGCACGGTGCTGCGCGGTAGCGCCGATTTCAGCTTCAGCGGCCTGAAAACGGCGGTATTGCGCCAGGCCCAGAACTACGGCCCACCGATCACGCCGGAGGAGCAAGCCGCCGAGCGTGAGGCCGCCGAACGCGCCCGCCGCGAAGAAGAAGCGCGCCTCGCCGCCGAGGAACGCGCCCGCCACGAAGCGGAGGAACGCGCCCGCCGCGAAGAAGCAGCGCGCCTCGTCGCCGAGGAACGCGCTCGCCGCGAAGCGGAGGAACGCGTCCGCTGGGAAGCGGAAGAACAGGCCCGCCGCGAAGCCGCCGAAGAGCGCCGCGCTGCCGCCGAGGCGCGCCGGGCCGAGGAGGAGCGTGCGCTCCAGGAGGAAGCGGATCGCCGCGCGGTGGAGGCCCGCACCCGCCGCGCGGCGCCGCCCCCGGCGGAGGACGGGCCACGCCGCGCCGCCGGCACGTCTGAGCGCCCGGCCATCTCGATCCTGGGGGGCGGGCGCACGACTCCGCGCCCGGCCCCGCCCGAACCCACGCCGGAAACGCCGCCGGCCCCTGCCGCATCGCCCGCTGAGGCGGAACCGGAACCGCCGGCCCTCCCGCGCAAATCGCGCAATTCCGGGCTGATCCGCGTCACGCCGGAGAGCATCCGCCCGGAGGTCGGGCCGCCTCCGAGCGGGGTGGAGCGCTTCGACCGCGAACCCGCCCCGCCCATCACGGTGCGCCCCGAACGGGATACGCCGCGCGTGCTGGGCAAGACCGAGCAGGAAGAAGTGCCCCCGCCCGCCTTCCTGGCCGAGCGCGGCGGCGGCGCCCCGCTCACGCCGATGCGTCGCCGCCCCGCGCCGCCCAGCGAACCCGATGTGCCCGCCTTCTTGCGCGGGCGCCCTCAGCCCGCCGAGCCGCCTGCCGAGCCGCCCCCCGGCAAGAAGCCCAGCCCACCGGTCGCCCCGGCCTCCCCGACCAAGCCGGCATCGCGCGCGACGCCGCCGGAGAATGAGGAGCGGCGACCCGCCCGCCCGGCCCCCGCCACACCCGTGGAGCCGCCCGCCCAACCGCGCGCCACGCGCCCGGTCACTACGCCCGGCCCGACCTCCCCGCCGGCTTCCCGCGCGACCGAGTCGCGGACCGCACCGGCCCCGTCCGCGGCAGCGAAACCGGCGCCCCCCGCGCCGCCCGAACGCACGAGCACTCCGGCGGCCCCCACCCCGGCCCGCCCGGCGCCGCA
>JAICKM010000112.1 GCA_025927935.1 Chloroflexia bacterium
GACTTTCTTGTGACGTCCCCGCGTGGCGGGGCTGCGTCATTATATTACCACATTAGCCGCGCTACGTCAAGCGCCCGGCCCTTTGCTGCGTCGCCGAAGCGCCTAACAGCGGGATTAATTTCGCGCTTGCCGGTTGCCTTCAAGGCGAACCGCGTACCCGCCGGACAGGACAGGACCGGGAGCGGCGTGCTCCCGGTCCCGTGACGGGCATGAGGGCAAATTATGGCTTCGGCATGTTCTTCAGCGCCCAGTAGGCGGGGCGGGGCGACCAGTCGGGGTTGAGGATGGCGAAGTGCGACGGCCCGGTGTACCATTCCTGGAACGTGCTGAAGTTCAGGTTCCAGAGGAACATCACGCCCATGAACGGATAGTCGGTCTCTGCCTTCTGGTAGGCGCGCACGATATAGTTGGCCTGGTCCTGCAGCGAGTTGTTGATGCACTCGACATAGCCGCCCTCGCGCTGGTCGCTGCACCAGCCGAACTCGGTCAGCCAGACCTGCTTCTGCCCGTCGCCGTGCTTTTCCATGACGGCGCGCTGGTCCTCGATGCGGCGGAAGTAGAACGAGCCGTGGTTTTTATATTCCGTGGCCGGAGTCTGGTCCGACGGCTGGCGCACCGGGAACATGCTGTCGGGCGGGTTCCAGTAGCCGTAGGGATGCATCCCCAGCACATCATAGTACTGGCGGATCTCGCCGTTGTGCCACTGGTAAAGCTGATCCAGGAACCAGGTATCCTCCACGGCATCGTCGGTGTAGACGCCGGTGGGCGTGAGCGCACCGCTGATGACGATGGCGTTGGGATCGCCGGCCTTGACGCCCAGGTAGCCCGCCTTAAGGATCTCGGCATACTTATCCGGGTGCCAGTGATCGGGGCCGGTCTCGTTGCCCAGGTTCTCCTCATTCCAGATCTCGTAAGCCTTGACCCGCCCGGCGTAGCGGCTCGCCATCGCCTGCATGAAGTCGCCCAGGTCTTGCGGGCGATCAGGGAAGCCTTTGCCCACGCTGGTCGCCCAGCCCGGCGTGCGCACGATGCTGAGCATCAGGTTCACGCCCGCCGCGTTCGTGTCGTTGACGATGCGGTCGAGTTCACCCCAGTAGTAGGTGCCCTTCGGGTTTTCGGTGTCGCTCCACTGCACCTGCTGCTTGATCCAGTTGAAGCCCAGGTCCTTGACCGCGTTGAGGATCCGGTTGTGGTCCTGGTAATACATATGCACGATCATGCCGTAGCCGATATGCGGCCCCTTGAGGAAGGCGCCTTGCTGCGGGATCATGGTCGGGCCGACGGTGATCGGCGGCGCCGGATGGTTGGCATCCGAGGTGGGTTTGGGCGGGCCGCCGGGCGTGGCGACCAGGCCGCCCTGCACCATGGACAGATAGTCGCGCCCCAGCAAGCCCAACTCGACTTCATAGGGCGTGCCGGCGTGCTCCGGGTGGTACTCGAAGCGGTTGCGCTGGAAATACTGGACCTTGTAATCGCCTTCCTGCACTTCTTCGCTGATGGGGTAGCCGAAGATCGCCAGGCCGCCGTGGGTGTTCCAGTAGCGGTAGAACACGCCGCTCAAGCGATGGCCGGTCTGCACGAAGTACTTTTGATCGGGGGTTTCGGCCACCGGGTCGGTGGTCGGGAAGTTGCGCCCGTTGGTGAGCAGCGTGCCCAGCAAGCCCAGGAGGACGGTGTTGCCGTTGGGGTCGTCCGGGTGCAACTCGAAGCGGTTGCGCTCGAAATACTGAACCTGGTAGCCGCCTTCATTCGTGACCGGCGAAATCGGATAGCCAAAGACGGCCAGGCCGCCGTGGGTGCGCCAGTAATCCATGAACGTGGCGGGCACGGTGAACCCGGTCTGGCTGAAAGTGAAATCGCCCGCTTTAGTCTGGGCCTGTAGCGGAATCGGCGTGCCGGCGCCGAGGGCCAGGCACACCCCCAGCGCGAGTATGCCGCTGAGCAGCGATGCGGTGAACGTCCGCTTGTGGGTCACGCGAACCTCCTAGATACAGACAATGTGGACCCCGCGGCCAGGGCCGGGGAGCCGGGTGAGTGGGTAGAAGGCAGGTCGCCGCTCCGGCAACCCAGGTTCGTGGATGGGCCGGTGGACTCCGATGGTGGACTCCTATGCAGGTGGTTGCGACGCGCCCGCCGCCGCCTGCGCCATGGCCGCCAGTTGATCCGGTCGCACGGGGATGAACCCGACCGACAGCCGGATGTATTGCGGGGTGTAGCCGAACCCCCGGCCGTCCACGCCCGCGATCCCGGTTTTTTCAAATAGCGTGAAGATGTCTTCGCCGGGAGCCAGCTTGCTCCAGTTGTAGACGGTGGCGTGGTCGTCGATCCCGACATGCTCAAACATGTGATATTGCGCGTTAAGCGCGGCCAATTCGGCGCGCAGGGCGTCGCGGCGCAGCGTGTAGAGATCGCGGATTTTGGTCTGGATCCAGGGCCGCTCGTCGAAGAGCGACACGTAGGCGAGGTAGCGCAGTTGCCAGTCGCCCGGCATCCCGGCGTTGGCGTTGTTCCACACCGCGGTCAGGAATTGCGTCCAGGCCGCATTAGCCAGGGAGACATAGCCCATCCGGTCGCCGGTGAGGGTAAAGACTTTGGAGAAGCTGTTGACGAACAGGGTGCGCTGGAGCGTCTCCGGGGTGAGGAAGGCCGCCATGCGGGCCCGGTCTTGCTCCGGCGGGCCGGTGCCGATATAGGCCAGGTCGGCGATGATCGCCAGTTCGCGCCCGTCGCGCTCGATCACGTCGAGCACGGCGCGCAGGTCGTCCGGGCTGTAGGCGAACGCCGTGGGGTTGTTGCTCACCGTCAGGTAGAGCACGCGCAGGTTGGGATGCTCCGCGAGCAGCCGCTCCATCGTCGCGGGCGTGAGTTGGAAGCGGTCTTCCTCGCGGGTGGGGAAGTTGATGATGTCCATGTCCAGGCTGGTCGCCTGCCAGAGCGGCACGGCAAAGCCGGGCGCGGGGAAGGCAAAGCCCACCCGCCCGCCATACTTCTGGCGGAAGTAGTAGGCAAACCCGCGCAACGACTTATCGATGGCGTCGAGGCCGCCGATACTCACAAACGTCTGATCCGCCGTCGCCGGGACGCCGTAGTGGTCGCGGAAGCGGGCCGCCAGGCGTTCGCGTAACAGCGGATTGCCGATCCCGGACAAGTCATAGATATGCGTGTCAAAGCCGTAGTCGGCCAGCAATTGGCGCTCGAACTCCAGCATCCGCCGGCGGATCTCTAGGTAGGTCTGCCCATCGCTGACCCGCCCGTTGATGACCTCGCCGGGCAAGATCACGCCCAGATCCCCGCCGATAGTGCTATAGTCCACCCCGTTATAGACTTCGGTGATCTGGCGCACGTTGACATCGCCGATGGTGCGGTTGACCACCTGCGCGTCCATGAGCGACTGCGGGATGCCCAACTGCTTTGCTTCGGCGACCACATCGTTGACCATGCGCGCCATGCCCCGGATGGGCGACGGGCTATCGGCCAGTTCGGGCCGCAGCCGCGCGACATGGCGTTCGCGCAGCGCGCGCAACTGGACGGCGGCGGACGGGGGCGCGGAGAACGGGAGGCCCGGCGTCTCCGCCGGACCGGCAGGGGAATCCGATTGTAGACTGGTCATGGATACTCCTGAGCTGGGTTGGCATACCCATGCCTATCGCCGGAGCGATGGGCAAAAACGGTACGTCCGGCGTAAGTATATGCGCTGCCGAGGCGCTTTGTCAACTTGCGGGCGGGGGCCGGATCGCCTTATAATAACGGCCAATTTTCCCCTGGATGGGCCGCCATCCGTCCCACGCGAAGGAGCCGCCGATGCCGACGACCGAGGACCTGATCATGATGTTGCGGGTGTTTACCGCTTTCCTGCTGGGCGGCCTGGTCGGGTGGGAGCGCGAACGCATGCGGCGGCCCGCGGGCCTGCGCACGCACATGCTGGTGGCGGCGGGCGCCGCGTGCTTTACCGTCGCCAGCATTTACGGGTTCGACGGCCTGGGCACCGCCCGCGATCCGGCGCGCTTGGCCGCGCAGATCGTCACCGGGATTGGCTTCCTGGGCGCGGGCGTCATCTTCCGCACGGGCGGGTCCGTGCGCGGACTCACCACGGCGGCCTCGATCTGGATGGTGGCCGCCCTGGGGGTGCTCGCCGGGCAGGGACTCTACTGGGTGGCCTCGTTTGTCACGGTGCTTACCTGGTTTGCGCTGCGCGTGTTGAAGGGGGCGGAACGACGTGGAGGTCCCGTTAGCACCCCGCCGGACGAGGATGACGACGACGATGATGTGGAGTGACGGCGCCCGGCCCCACGGTGAGTCCGCCGCAGCAACAGGCAACCGGGCCAGTACCAAGCAGCGCCCGCCCGCCCAGGAGCCGGACCGGGCCATGCTGACAAGTATTCGCGCGCACATGGGTGATCATCCGCGCTTGCTGCTGGCCGCGCTGCTGTTGGCCGGGGTGCTGGTGCGCTTGCCCTTCGCCGGCATCGACACGCACCTGAGTAACGATATTAGCGTCTTCACGCAGTGGGCGCGGATGGTGGAAACGCGGGGCCTGGGCGCCATTTATCAGGGGACCGACATCAACTACCCGCCGCTCACCCTCTATCTGCTCGGCGGGGCGGCCCTGCTCGACACCCATTTCCTGCACGGCGGCGACAGCGCGCTCATTCCGTTCATCAAGCTGCCGGGTATGCTCAGCGATGTCGCCACCGCTGCGCTGCTGGCCTGGGCAGTCCGGCGGCGCGGGCCGCGCTATAGCCTGGGCGTGGGCGCCCTCTATCTGTTCAATCCGGCGGTATGGTACGTCTCGACCCTGTGGGGGCAAACTGACGCCGTCTATACGCTGCCGCTCGTCGCCAGTGTGGTCGCGCTGCAAAGGGAGCGGATCGTGCCGGCGTGGGTGGCCTACGCGCTGGCGCTAGCAACCAAACCACAGAGCCTGGCCCTGG
The DNA here is from genome assembly GCA_025927935.1 of Chloroflexia bacterium. Next base: position 4,932 of record JAICKM010000112.1, read on the forward strand.
CGCCGGTGCTGGCCGGGGCATCGCTCGCCCGGCAGGGGCTACGCGGCCTGGCAATCGGGGCGGTCGCCGCACTGCTGGCGATCCTCGCCCTCGCGCTACCCTGGCTGCGGGCGGGCAACCTGCTCGACGCGGCCAGCGCCTACACCCACGTACAGGCCAGCCCCTGGCTAGATGTGAGCGGCTATAACCTCTGGTATCTACTCTACGGGGGGCAGGTGCGGGGCGTCCCGTTCGGCGCGTATCTCCCTGGGGTGCCCTTTTCCAATCAAGTCGCCGGTCTGGCCCTGTTCGCGGCGCTGGCCGGCCTGGCGGTGCTGATCACCTGGCGCCGCGCGGGCAACGAGGCCCTGGCCGCGGCGGTGCTCTGCCTTGCCATGTACGTGCTGCTGGCCCAGGTACGGGAACGCTACCTGTTCCCCGTGCCGGCGCTGCTCTTGCTCGCCGCGACCCAGCACGCACCCGCCCCGGCGGCGGCCCCGCCCGCCCTCGCGCGGGGCCGCCGCCTCCGTATGCCCGGCCTCTGGTGGGCCTATGGGCTGATCTCGCTTACGTTTCTGTTTAATCTGGTGACCATCGCCCCGTTCACAATCGCCCTGGGGCTGAACCTCATCGTCACACCCGCCGATACGCCGTTCCTGGCCTTTCGCTGGGAGGTAGCGCTGCTGGTCGCCGCGCTCAATCTCTGCATCCTGATCGCCCTGGTGATTGATCTGGCGCGCAATCGCAATGCGCCGGCCCCCGCCGTGCTCGAACCCGCCACCTGACCCCGCCGGCGGCTACCGGCGCAACGGTTGCGTCTGGGCGTTGTAGATGATCTTGGCGATCTGGGCGCGGGTCACATTGTTGAAGGGCTGGAAGGTAAAGTTACTATAGCCGCTGATAACGCCGTGGGCATAGGCCGTTTCGATCATGCTGTAGAAAGGATTGGTCGGCCCCACATCGGCAAAACTCGGCCGGTCCGGCGTGAGGATGCTCCACCCGGCGGCGTTCACCAGGATCTTGGCGAATTGGCCGCGACTCACGTTGTTGTAGGGGCGGAAGGTACCGTCGCTGTAGCCGTTGACCAGGTGGTGCGCGGCGGCGGTCTCGATATAGGGATCGAACACATCACCGGGCTCAACATCGCTAAACGTTTGTGTGGGCGGGGTGACGAGCGGCAAACCGAAGGCCAGGACGATGATTTTGGCGACCTGGCCGCGGCTGGCCGTGTTGCCGGGCCGGAACGTGTTATCGGCATAGCCCGAAATCCAGGCGTGGCAGTAGAGATACTGGACCGGGGTGTAGAAGTAATCTTCCGGCTGCACATCGGTGAACAGCACCGCGCAGCCAGGGCCGGGCGTGCCGGTGGGCGGCGGTGTCGCGGTGGGCGGCGCGGGCGTCGCGGTGGGCGCGGGCGCCCCCAGCCGGATACGCAGATGGACGCCTGTCGCATCCACCGGCACGCCCGGCACGGTGATCAGGCTATCGGCATCGGCAATCACGTCACCCTGGGTAAGCACCGCCGTACTCGTGATGGCCTTGACTGTCCAATGATACGTAGCGCCCGCCGCCACGGTAAAGTGCTGGAGCCGGCGGGGGGTGACGTCGACCGTCTGCGTGCTGCCATCCGTGGTCCGCAGATCGATGCCCCACTCGCTGCGGGTATCGACCGGCGGCGCGCTGCCGGGAAACGGGTGCCAGGAGGCGCCCCATTCGAGATTCAGGTTGTAGTCGGACGCTACGCCGTCGGGCGGCGGCACGGCGCCGCTGCCGGAGGCATAGCTCAGCGCAGGCACACTCTCGTCGGCGCGGACCTGCCAGTTGTTGAAGTTGCCGCTGACCATGGGCCCCATGCCCGCCCCGTTTATGCTGCCTACATGATCGACGTTGCGCGTGGCCGCACTGAACGTGCGGCGACTCTGGTACAATGGCTGATAGAACGGCTTGGCCTGCGATTGCCAGTGGATCACCGTATCCTGTGTGCCATGGTCGAGAGCGAGCAGGGCAGTATCCGCCCCGCGCCGCATAAGAGTCAACTGCTGCTGATTTTGCCAATCCCAGATCGACATGCCGTTGTAACCTTGCAGCGGGGCGGCGTAGCGCCCGATAAGCTGGACCGGCAACGCCTGAGCGGCGTCGCCCCACAGAGGCAGCGTAGCCTCGTACCAGGGTGCGCCGGGGGGTTGTTCCATACCCGCGGCCCGCGGGTTGGTCATGGGCTTACTGGCATAAATAGCGGCAAACACATTGGCATAGCGCAGGCCGAGGTACAGCGCACCCCCCGCGCCCATACTATTGCCCACGAGATAACGCCGCGTGGCGTCAATGGGGTAGCCGGCACCGCTGTAACCCCGTTCCACGTCGTAAAAAGTACGCAGGATCCGATCTTCGCTGTAGTTGACGATGGGGCCGGTCTCCGGCCACCCAGGCTGTCGATAATCCCAGGTGGCGGAATGGCCGAAATACCACGTGTTGCCGGGATCGTCGGCGTATAGATACACCGCACAGACGCCTGAGTCGTCCACATCATTGCTGTAGCGACGGCCATAGCCGTGCAGGAACATTGCAATCGGATAGCTGGCGGGTGGTGTGCCGCCGCAACTGGCAGCCGACGGCAGCGCCACGCTATAGTTGAACGCATATTGCGGATGCGGCGCGGCCGCGTAGGCGAGTGGCAGCCGGGGCGCGACCAGATTCAATGTCGGGTTATAGGTTTCGTAGTCGAGGAACTGGGTGTAGACCGCGCCATAGCCGCCCGGACTCTGCCAGATGCGCACCGGGGCGGGGTCAGCCGGGGTTTCCTCGACCGGGTTGGTCAGGCTGTTGTCCGCGCTGAAATCGGTGGCATTTTCGATCCCGTGCAGGACGGTCGTCACCGCATAATAGTACCGGCCGGCCTCCTTAGGTGTCCAGACGAACAACCCCGTGGTGTCGCTCAGTTGCGGCCCCAGATCGCTGATTACATAATTCTGCACGCGGCTCACTCCACCGGGCATCGAGTCGGGGTAAGATCGCTCGCTCCAGAAGATGCTGCTGCCTTCGGGGAGCGCGCCCCAGCGGCTGGTGAGTTGCCGGGCGGCGATCAGCGTGGCGGCGGTAATCGGTCGCGTCGAGCGATAGACATGGTAGGACTCGCCGCTGAGATCGGTGCGCTCCTGCCAGGTGAGGAAAGTTTGCCCGCTGCGATAGACGGCGGTGAGGCCGGTCGGCTGCGGGGCGGAGCTATTCGGCTGAGTGGCCCGCGGCGTCCCGGCAGCGGGGGCGGTGGGCGGAGCGGGAGCCGGCGGCCCGGCTCCCTGGCCGTGCGCGTCGGGCGGCGAAGCGAGCGCCGCGCCGGCAAGCAGACCGGCGAGCAGGCCAAGCCACAGGACGATGCGCCGGGCAGGGAGCCAGCCTGAGTTGCCGGCGTGGGCGGGGGAGATCATCGTAGGGTCCATCAATGAAGTAGCGTCGTGGCGGTGCGGGCCGGCGCGGCCACGACAGGCGGATACGATTCCGATCAGCGCGGGGCATGGGAGAGGCCGCCGCCTGGCCGTGCGGCAGATTCCCAGGTCGCGCTGTGCAGCGCGGCGCTGCTGTTCATTAGCTCAGGGAACAATCTAACGGGATATGTCGTCTTCCCCTACCCGGTTTATACGGGCGGCCATGTAGCCGGCGCCAAACCCGTTGTCGATATTGACGACCGCGGAGCCGGGCGCGCAGCTATTGAGCATCGCCAGCAGCGCGGCCAGGCCGCCGAAACTGGCGCCATAGCCGATACTCGTCGGCACGGCGATCACGGGCGCACCCACGAGGCCCGTTGTCACGCTCGCCAGCGCCCCTTCCATCCCGGCGACCACGATCACCACACTCGCCTGCTGCAACTCGGCGGTATGGCTCAGCAGCCGGTGGATTCCGGCCACGCCCACGTCATACAGGCGCAGCACCCGGTTGCCCATGATCTCGGCGGTCAGCGCCGCTTCCTCGGCCACCGGCATATCACTGGTGCCGCCGGTGCAAACCGCGATCACCCCCCGGCGTGCGGCCAGCGCGGCGGTCCGCTCCTGGGTCTGGGCATCGGGCGGGACCACAAACAGGCTGGGGATGGCATGGTAGCGCGCGCCCGGCACCGCGGCCTCGACGGCGGCCCACGTTTCGGGCGCGCAGCGCGTACCCAGCACGGGCACGCCCCGCCCAACCATGTGCGCCGCGATCTGGACCACCTGATCGGGCGTCTTGCCGGAGCAGAAAATAACCTCCGGCAGCCCCGTGCGCACCGCACGGTGATTGTCGATACGCGCGAAGCCCAGGTCCTCGTAGGGTAACGACTTGATCTGCTGGAGCGCCGTCTCCGGCGAGAGATCGCCGGTCGCCACCTGCGCCAGCAGCGCGCGCAATTGTTCAGGACTCACCGGGTCAGCATCTCGTTCAGGCTGCCGGAGCGATAGCCGGCGAGGTCGATGGCAACATAGCGATAGCCCAGTTCCTTCAGCCGGGCCACCACCTGTTCACGGGTGCCCGGCGCCACCAGCGCGGGCAGCAGCGCGGGGTCGACCTCGATGCGCGCCAGCTTCTGTTCGCCATGATGGCGCACGCGCACTTGCGCGAAGCCGAGATCGCGCAAGACGTTTTCGGCGGCATCGATCTGAGCCAGGGCCGCGGCGGTCACGGGCGTACCGTAGGGAATGCGCGACGAGAGACAGGCCAGCGACGGCTTGTTCCAGATGGGCAGGCCCAACCGCTTCGCCACGGCGCGGATATCGGCCTTGTTCATCCCGGCTTCGAGCAACGGGCTACGCACCCCCCGCTCGCGGGCCGCCTGGCGGCCGGGCCGGTGGTCGCCGATATCGTCGGTGTTAAAGCCGTCGGCGATGGTCTGATAGCCTTCCGCGGCCTGGATCGGCGCCAGGTCGTCAAAGAGCGTCTGCTTGCAGAAATAGCAGCGATTGACGGGGTTGGCGGCATAATCGGGGTTGGCGAGTTCCGCGGTGCGGATGACGCGCACCGCGGCATCCATCACGCGGGCGGCGTTCATGGCCGACTCCATCTCGCGCGAAGCATAGCTTTCTGACTGGGCCAGCACGCCCAGCACCTGGTCCTTGCCCAGCACGTCGCGGCAGATTTTCAGCACCACCGCACTGTCCACGCCGCCCGAATAGGCAACCAGGGTGCGCCCGAACCCGGCGACAATCTCTTGCATCCGCGCCAGGCGCGCGTCGAGGCCCGCAGGCCAGGACGATACGAACTCAATGGGTTGGCCGGTCTCCGCGGACGCGCCGGCCGGATTCATAACGGAAGCCAAAGGAGTGACTCTTTCCTTTCTGACATGCCCGGCCCCACCTGCTCGCCAGGCCGGGCCGGGCACGCAACCCTACCTGCAACGCTCTAGTATACCACACAGCACGGCGTGTTCCACCACTGCGGCCATCTCCCCGCCGCCAACCAAGCTCCCGGTAGCCGGCTACGAACGATAGTGCGCACCCGGCCTGCCCGATTAGCGCGCACTACAGCCATTGTGCCCACGCGTCTTCTGCTGTATAATGGCGGCGTTCTGTGCGCAAACGCACAACCCCGCGCCACGGCACGCCGGGCACGCACGAGGAGGAAACGCTGGACCCATGACTAATACCCCCGACGGCAACAGGCTCCCCGAAGCGCCGGTGGGCATGCGCAGCCGCCCATCGGATGTTGTAGCGAACCCGCCGGTCGTGAAAACGCCGGTGCCCGAAGGCGCGGTGCCCGCAGTGCCCGGCGCCGGGGTGCGCCCCGGTGCGGCCCCGGCGGATACGCCCGCGCTGGCCGCCGAACGCGCGGCGCGCGTCGCCGACATCGTCACGGACGAGCCACGCGGCCTGACCACCGACCAGATTATGCCGACCTGCATGATCTACTCGATGTTCGCGGTGCTCGCCGTGCTGCTCGGCACCATGCTCTGCTGGATGTTTAACGCCTTCGGCACCCTGATCCGCTAGGGTTCTCATAACCGGAACATTGATCGCGACGAGGCGGGCCAGGTGGACCCGCCTCCGTTGCACCCTGGCGCTAAACGCCTGCCGTGCGGCCCTAAGGCTCCGGGGATTCCGCAGGGGGCGGCGCCGTTCCGCCCTCGGTAGGCGGCGCCGGCGGCGCGGACGCCTGCGGCGCGGGCACCGGCGGGTGCGCCAACAGGCGGGCCTTGCGCCGCCCATCCCGCTCCAGGTTGCGCAGCATCACAATCGCCCCCGGCACCACCAGGGCCAGCGCGACCACCCACGATCCCACACAGACCAGGCGATTGTTGAACAGCACCTGCCCCAACCCGCCGACCACGCAAAACAAAATGACGATCCCGGCCAGCAGCGAGAGCGCCGTATTCGCGCAGCCCATCTCCTGCTCCCGCTCGACCGCGGCCACCTGCCGGGTCAGCGCCATTTCGTCCGGCGCCAGGGGTTGCAGGGCATACGCCCCCCCGCGCCGGCTGACCAGATACTCGCTGCCGCATTTGCGACAGGCGGCATAGGCCGTGCGCGGCGGTAATTCCATGCGCGCCTGGCAGGCCAGGCAGCGCACCCGTATCGGCTCATCCATACCCGCATTATAGCCGAAGCGCCCCGCCGCCCGCCACGCGCGGCGCAGCCTGAGTATTCGATAAGAAAGCGCCCGCCGGGCTTGTACCCGCAGCGAACGGGTTGGTACAATGGCGATAACGTGCCCTGCGCGCAAGCACCGGCAGGGTGCGCTATCGCCGCCAACTGACCCGTTAATGGACTTATGCCGCCGGCCCAGGCCGCTGCACGATACGGAGGATAATTCATCACGCGATGGGGTTTAATATCGAACAATTAATCGAGACCGCCGGTTATGCCGGCCTGTTCGCCATCATCTTCGCCGAATCGGGGCTGTTCTTCGGCTTCTTTCTACCAGGCGACTCGCTGCTGCTGACCGCCGGGCTGCTGGCCTGGCGGGGCCACCTCGACCTCAATGTGCTGCTCCCGCTGCTGTTCCTGGCCGCGGTGCTGGGCGACAATGTGGGCTACTGGTTCGGCAAGAAGGTCGGCCCACCGCTGTTCAACCGCGAGGGGTCGCTGCTCTTCCGCCGCAAGAACCTGCTGTCCGCCGAGGCTTTCTATGCCAAACACGGCGGCAAGGCCATCGTCCTGGCCCGCTTCGCCCCGTTCATCCGCACCTTCGTGCCCATTGTCGCGGGCGCCGTGCAGATGGAGTACCGGCGCTTCTTCCTGTTCAACGTGCTGGGCGGCTTCCTATGGACCATTGGCCTCACGGTGCTGGGCTACAGCATCGGCAACGCCTTCGGCCACATCGAGGGCATCAGCAGTTATATCGAAATCTTCATCCTGGGCATCATCGCGCTGTCGCTGCTCCCGGCCATGATCCATGCGTGGAGGGAATACCGGCACGAAATCTTCGCCGCCGTGCGCGCCCGCTTTGACGGCGCGTAGCCGCTAACGGCGGCCTACCGCCCTCCCCGATCAATATGCGGACGGCGCCCGACCTGCTGGTGGGCGCCGTCCGCGCATTTCTTGGGTACCGTCTCCCGCATGACCTACCGGGTATGGCGCTGCCCCGGATCAGCCCTTCTTGGTTAGCTCTTCCTCCGGGATCTGCTGGCGGCTGAGCGCCTGGGCCAGGGCGTCGGGCACGGCGTGCCGCTGCACGGTTAGCTGGAGATTCGTTTCGTCGTCGTCGCGCCGGGGGCCGCCGGTTGCGTCTGGGGTGGGCGTCTCAGTGTCGGTCGCGCTGATGGTGCCGGGATCGAGGGGGGTCAACGGGCTGAATCCACCCAGTTTGCGGCCCTGCCGCACCGGCGGCGTGAACGGCGGCATCGAACCGTCCACGTCCGAGCCGACCGTGGATATCGGGGGGCTGGTGCTGCCGAGCTGCGGCTTGTAAGACGGCGGGGCACCAGTCCCGATCGCTCGCGACCGCAGGGGGGTGCTGGGAGTGTCGCC
>JAICKM010000193.1 GCA_025927935.1 Chloroflexia bacterium
CAGCAGCGCGTGGACATGGCGGCCTTGCGGCACGCCTTTGCGCCCCTCCGGCCCCACCGGGAAGCGGTCGCGCTCGACCAGGATGACCGTGGCAAAGTGATCGGCCAGCACTCGCGCGGCCAGCATCCCGGCCATGCTCCCACCAATTACCACCGCCGTGCCGCCGCCCGGTTTCCGCTCTGCCGCTGCCTGGTTCATCGATCTATCCTCCTCTAGCTGTACCCGCCGTAGCCGCGGACGATCCCGCTTGGCCCCTCCCCTATACTATACGCCCGGCCGCTGTTCATTTTCCAGTCCAAACCCTGCTCATTATCCCGATGGGCAGGGCAAGCGGCGTCCTTGTCGCGCGCCAACCGAAGTGCTACAATGAGGGCAGCAATCCATGGCGGCCCCGGCCCCGGCCCGCGCCGCCGCGCCGCACGACCCCTTGCGTGCGGCTAGTTGAGGTGTACGGCCGGCAGCGCCCCGTTGCGGCCAGACCTCGTTTCTCCTGGCGGAAAGGAATACGGAACCCCCATGCGCCCCATTGCGCGACTGTTGCGCCTGATTGGTGGCCTGGCGCTGCTCAGCCTGCTGTTCATGCCGCAGGCCGGGCCGGCTCAGGCCGCCCAGCCCTTCCCCGAAACCGGCCACACGATCAGCGATCCCTTCCTGAGCTACTGGCGCGCCAACGGCGGCCTGGCCCAGTTCGGCTATCCCATCTCCGATCTCCAGACAGAGATCTCCGCGCTGGATGGCAAGCCGTACACGGTGCAATATTTTGAACGCGCCGTGTTTGAGTTGCACCCGGAGAACGCGGGCACGCCCTACAACGTCCTGCTCGCCCAACTGGGCGCCTTCCGCTACCACGCGCTCTACCCCGCGGGCGCGCCCGATCAGCAGCCCGATACGCAGAATGCCCGCTACTTCGCGGAGACAGGCCACAGCCTGGGCGGCGCGTTCCGCGCCTACTGGGAGCAGCACGGCGGGCTGGCCCAACAGGGCTACCCCATCTCGGACGAGTTCACCGAGGTCAGCGCGGTAGACGGCAAGCCCTATACCGTGCAGTATTTCGAGCGCGCCGTCTTCGAGTTGCATCCAGAGAACGCAGGCACGCCCTACAACGTCTTGCTCACCCCGCTGGGCACACTGCGCTACCAGGCCCGCCCCGCGAACGCCCCGCCCAGTCCCACCCCGCCGCCCGCCGGCCCGCCGCCCGCTGCGCCGCCCGCCGCCGGTGCCGATTGCGCGGGCATCCCCGCCGCCCAGGGCCAGGTTGTGACCCCGGTCTGCGGGCCGCAGGGCAGCAGCTTCCACTTCACCGCCCAGGGCTTCACGCCGGGCGAAACAGTCGTCGTCTGGATCACCTGGCCCGACAACACGGTCCATACCGCGTCGTTCCAGCGCACGGCGGACTCGGCGGGCCAGGTGCCGGATGTGGTCTACCAGACCCAGGTGGATAGCCCGGTGGGGCTATGGGCGACGACCATGGCCGGGCTAACCAGCCACACCCAGGCCATCGGCTACTTCCGCGTGACGCGCGTCCTGCCGGTCGCCCCGCCGCCCAATGCCGCCTGCGACGCCTCCGGCAGCATCGACGGGCAGGCCACGCCTAGCAGCGCGCGCCTGGGCGACACCATCCAGATCACCGGCCAGGGCTTCCACCACGGCGAGGACAACCGCGTCTGGTTCACGTCGCCCGCGGGCGTGGTCATTCCGGCCCGGCAGGTGCCCAACGAATATATCCACCTGGACGGCACGCTTGGCCCCTTCCCGCTGCAAACGGGCGCGGGCGCCTTCGGCCAGGCCGCCGGGCGCTGGGCCATGACCATCCAGGGCCTGGTCAGCGGCCACCGCTCCATCATCTATTTCTGCCTGGCGCGGTAGAGGCGCGGGCCGGTTGCAACCGGTCCCTACAATCGATAGTACATGCGGCTAAGACCTTGACGGCCCGGGGATCGAGGCGATCAGGTACCGCCGCTTGCAAGTCCATGCGCCGAAAGTTACCCCTTGCCGCCAACTATGCTATATAATGCGTACATCGACGGCTGTGTGCGGTGGCCGGTAGGCATGGTCCGCGAGGGTGTCCGAGGCTTCCCCGCGCGGGCGAGCGGCGAACCATCCTGGGCCGGAGCCGGCTTCCTGGCCTAATTTGTGCTACGTTTCGTAGAGTATGACGGACGTGTCCTTAGCAAGGAGTAACTTTGTTGCGCCGGACCATCAATTTCGAGCCGGTGAACCGCGGAGCAATGTGGACCAAGCTGAATCTTACCACGGCGCAGCTTGCCCAGCTTTGCGATCTCACCACGCGCCAGGTCAGCTATTGGGCGCTGAAAGGTTACCTGCCGCGGTCCCCACAGAATAATGAGCGCTTCAACGGCAATGCCGTGGATATGTGCATGCTGATCAAGCAGGCCATGGACGGCGGCGCCACGCTGTCCCATGCCGCCCAGATGGCGTCGGCCTACCTCGCGGAGGAACTGCGCCGCCAGCCGCAAATGGACAACTTCGGCCCGCCGGCCTTGCTCGATATTTACGAGAAGCTGACCGGCGTCGAAGGCACGGTGCGTATGGTGCGCGAACTTATCGAGCCGCAACTGCCGCCCCGCGACGCGGCGCAAGCGGTGGATTACGACGGGGAGTCTGTGAGCGAGAAGGACTCGGCGCTCACCAGGTAGCGCCGGCGCGGCGGCCGGGGCCACCCGGCATATTTCTTGCTTCCGCTACCGCTGGGGAGCGGTTTCAACGCTCCCGCGGACCGGCGCCAGGGCGCACGCGCAGCCCCCGTCGCTCCGCTCTCTAGCCGTAGAGGAGGCCAGCATCCATGAGCAAGCATAAGCATGAGCCGGACAATCCGCAGCAGCACGGGCGGCCCCGGCAAGCGCCCGCCCCCGGCGACGATCAGGACAACCTGCCCAACCGCAGCGCCAACACCAGCCTGACCAATCCGGGGCCGCCGCCGCAGAGCGCCGGGTCCGGCCAGTTTGGCGAAGTGGACCAGACGGGCCAGGGCACCGACCTGACCGCGCAGATGGAGAGCGCCGGGCCGTCGTCGGGCAATGTGCCTAACAGCGACGATATGATCCCCTGGGACCCCACGGGCAAGATCGACGACGAAGTGGAGCGGCGCTACCGCAAGCCGCCCGCCTCACCCCAAACACCGCCCAGTGGCAGCCCTGGCCGGGGCGCAACGCCCCAGACGCCGCCCGATGTGCCGGCGCAGCCCGCGGATGATCCCGGCGGGGCCGCGCCGCCGAGCGGCACGCTGCCCCGCGACCCCGGCGACAGCTCCTCCAGCGACTACTCCGGCCCCATCACCAGCGCGCCCGCGGACGCCGGGCAGAGCACCGTGCGCACCATGCAGGATGTGCGCTCCGCCCCGGTGCCGGCGCACGGCACGCGGGACGCCCAGCCCCCGGCAGACGGCGGCACCACCAATGACGCGCCCCGCAAGACGCCCAGCAAGGCGCCCCATCCCCGCCCTCAGCGCGACACAAGCGGCTACGGCGAGGTCCAGTAGGCAGCAGATTCGACCACCGCAATCGCGCAACAGGGCGGCCCCGGCGGGGCCGCCCTGTCGTTTGTCCGCCCCAGGAGGCGGAAGTTCCGCATCGTGTCACGGCCGCTGCCCCGATCCGGGCACACCGGCCGCGCCGGCGCCTGCGGTCGCCGGCGGTTCGCGCTTACGGAGCGTTCGCCAGCGCTGCCACCTGGTCCAGCAGCGCCTCACCTTGCGCGGTCAGGCGCTTGGCTTGCTGCTCGTTGGCGGGCTGGTTGTCGAACGTGGCCGACTCCAGCAAGACCTGCATCTGCCCGGCCAGCGTGTTGCGTTGGGTAGTGAAGCCGGTGAGCTGGTTTTCCAGATTGGTGTAGGTACTGTCATCCGCGGGGCTGCCGCTTTCCAGCGCCCGCGTGGAGATGCGCAGACTATCCAGGCCAAGCCGGCCCACGGCGGCGTTGATCTGCTTGTAGACCGCACCCAGGCGCAGCAGCGTCTCGCGGTGCGCCCGCAGCGCTTGCGGGAGCGCCCAGGCATAGAGCGGTTCGATGATCGCCCGCCCATCGTGCATGTAGTCGTCGTGCAGCCCCAGCAACATCATCATCGTCGGACGGATATCGGTGTGATCCGTCCACGTCGCCGTATCGACACCCTGGTTGCGCACGCCCGGCCCGACTATGCCGAGCCAGGTGGTCGTGATATCAGGCGTCACGTCGCCGTGATTCCAGGCAAAGGCCGGGTTCACCGTGACGCAGGGGCTGTTGCAGTTGGGCGCCCCGGCAAACAGGAAGTAGTCAGGCCGCGCAAACATCGTCAGCGTCGGCGTGCGCGCCGGATCGGCGGTCACCATGTGCAGCAACTTCATCTCGATCGGGTCGGCCAGGCCCAGCGTCAGATGCTCAAGCTGGTTATTGTACGGGTTCACGGCGGTCAGCGCGCCGGTCGCCCGGTCGAAGTTACGGGTCACGAGCGCGTCCCGCGCCGGGTTGTTGGTGAGGTAGATCGTGGGCGCGTCGTCGGAGTGGACCGTGAAGGGGGTGGTAATGCCCTGCTCGGTCGCCAGCAGACCCGCCATGTTCGTGTTGACCTCGCCGATCAGGCTGTACGTGCAGGGTGTATGCACGCCGTCGCAGTTCGCCGGGCTGGGCGGCCCGCCGGCAAAGTGATCGTTCTCGTCGGCGGTGAAGACGAACAGGGTGTTACTGGAGTTGATGCCGTCGGCGGCGAGGCGCTGGAAAAACTTGTCGAAGGCCAGGTCATAGGCGGCGAGGGCCGCCACATAGCCCGCCGAACCGGGGCCGTAGGCCGGGCCGCTGGGGTGGGCGTCGTGGGCATCGGAGATATAGGCGTAAGTCACCGGCACGCCGTGCTCCTGCATGGCCGCCACGTAAGACAGCGAGACCGTCGCCGCCATGCCGTCAAAGCCGGGGAAGCCGACATGCCCGGTCGGGTCCTGGATGACGTTGCCGTTCAGATCAGTCAGCGGCCCACTGGGGCTGATCTGCGGGACGGTGTACTTGTGGCCGAAGAGCCCCTGGTAGCCGCTGTAGCCGCCCGGCTCGTCGGGCAGCAGATCCGGCTTGCCGTGGTTCGCGGCGGCGCACAGCGCGTTACCCTGCGCGCAGTGGATGCCGACGCCGACGAAGTCGGCGAACGCCTGGCCCGGATTGGCGACAACTTCCTGGGCTTCGGGCGAGTTGGCGCCGAACACGGTCGGGATGTCGATACCGGTGTTTTCAAGCACCATATTCGCCGTCGCCACGGTCCCGACGTTGCAGCCGGCGCGGGTGTAGGGCACCCACGGTGCGGGCGCGTTCTTGCCGTCCGCCGTCAGCATGTTATAGGTCGTGTCGGTGGGGGTGGGCGGGTTGGCCGGATCGAACAGCGGCGCGGTCCAGTAGGCGAAGGACACGCCGGTGTGCGTGGTGCCGTTGGGCAGGAAATAGCGGAAGCTGTTGCTGACCGGCACGCCGTGCCGGTCGCCGTAGACCCCGGTCAGCGAGGTCAGGATGTCGGTGGCCGTGTGCGAAATCAACGGCGTGTGATGATTGGCGAGCATGACGCCGTTGTTCTCGATGAAGTTGAGCAGGTGGGGCATCTGCTCCAGGTCCGACGGGACATTGGGATTATCGCGGGTGAAGTGAGTGTTGTCGAACTGCACATAGATGACGTGCTGGACGGTGCCGTTCGGCGAGTTCAACTGGCAGCCGTTCGTGGCAAGGGCCGGCAGGGGTGCCGCCACGAAGGCCCAACTACTCAGCCCGGCAATCATCGCCAGGACCGGGATCAACGCCATCAGGTGCCAGAAGGGGTGCTGTCGATGTCGGGTAACGCGATTCACGGTTGCTCCTCCTTAAGAACGCTAACAGCCGTCGGGCAGGCGGGCACCTGCCCCTGCGCCCCTCACAGAGGGAGCGGAGAACGCCGTTAGCGGGAACCGTAGTTGGTGGCCGCGTGATACCTGACTCTCAATGCGAAATCGACCCAGAACGTCCTGGGCGACTGCACCCGCCTCCTTGCCGTGTGCAGTTAACGGCGGGATTCCGCGACCGCCCCGCAACGTCGCGTGCCGGGGTGTGTGGCCGGGCGGCGACAGGCGCCCCACCCGTGAGAAAGCAAACTGGACCATACCCCGCTTCTCTATTGTACTCGGTGGAGTCAAGCGCCGGCTGCGCGCATCGCCCGGCCCGGCAGGGCGCGGGCGGGTTCGATCGTGAAGATGCCGCGCGGGCAGCTTTCGCACCGCCACCCGGAGGCTCAAGCCGCCGGGCGCAGCCTACAACACGATCTGGCGGGCCTGCCAGGCGTGATCGGCGGGGGCAAAGGCCGTTTCCACCTGCCAGCGGTCGCCGTCGTGCCAGGCGCGCCAGATGCCCGCGCTGGGCAGCGGGGCCTCGCCGGAGGGGGTGCGGCGCAGTTCGACCGTTTCCCCGCACAGTTCGGCACGCAGTAGGAGCAGGGGCGTGCCGTGACTCACCACGGCCACGACCGGCAGCGGGGCGTCTTCCAGCGTCTGCAAGAAGGCGCGCACCCGCTCGCGCACCGAGTCGGCGCTCTCATCGCGGCGGGCCTCGGCCAGCGCCTCGCGCAGGCTGAGCAGCAGCCCCAACTGCTCGCCGATCTGCTCCGCCGTTTCGCGCGTGCGGCGGAAGGGCGAGACGTAGAGGCGCTCCACCCCGCGCCCGGACAAGAAGCAGGCCGCCTGATACGCCTCGAAGCGCCCGCGCTCGTTCAGCCCCGGCCCCGGCGCGGTCTCATAATCGCCGGTCCGATCCGCCGCGCCGTGGCGGACTAAATAGATTTCCCGTACCATGTTCGCTCGCTCCCCGCGCGCCGCCGGGGCGCGCCTGTGCTTCCCCCTAGCATACCATGCCCGGCGCCCGGCCGGTATCGCCGAAACGGGCAGGCCGCGCCCCGCCCATCCGGCTAGGATGCGGGCCACTATAGCATATCCGGTGAGTATGGGGCCAATTTGGCACGATTTAAGACCATTGACCTATTGACTTTTCGCCTAGAGGATGATATATTTAGACGTGTCTAAATTATGGGTTAGGCGGCCAGGAAAGGTAAGTTCAGCATGACCAGCTCCAGTGTTGAGGATTATCTGAAAACCATCTACCAGTTGCAGCAGGAAGCCGCCGGGGGCGCTGCCTGGGTAACGGGGGGCGGGCCGGACGTGAGCACATCGGCGCTGGCCGAGCGGCTGAGCGTGGCTCCCGCCTCCGTGACCAGCATGATCCAGCGGCTGGCGCAAGTCGAATTGCTGATCTACACGCCGTATCAAGGCGTCCACCTGACCGAGCAGGGCGAGAAGATGGCCTTGCGCGTGATCCGCCGCCACCGGCTGCTGGAGCTCTACCTGGCCGAGCGGCTGGGCCTGAGCTGGGACCAGGTGCATGAAGAAGCCGAGCGGCTGGAGCACCACATCAGCGCGACCCTCGAAGAGCACATCGCCGCCGCCCTGGGCAACCCGCAGGTCGATCCGCACGGCCACCCGATCCCAACGGTGGCCGGCGAGGTCGCCGCGCCGCCGAGCACGCGGCTGGACGCGCTGCCGGTGGGCCAGGAGGCCGTTGTGCTGAGCGTCCAAGACAACGACGCCGCGTTGCTGCGCTACCTGGCCGCCCGCGAAATGTTCCCCGGCATGGCCGTGGTCATCACCGAGCGCGAACCGTTCGGCGGCTCGATCCACCTGCGGGTGGGGTCCCCGGCGCCTGGCCGGGACTATACGTTGAGCCTGGCGGCTGCCGCGCGGGTGCGCGTGACCGGGGTGGTGCCGGCGAGTCCGCCGCCCGCCGCGGCCACCGATCCCAACCCGGCGCCAACCGCCCGTAAAAAATAGGGACATCAGGAGTATACAATGGCTACTTTACCGATTGAACCGGCAGGCGCGGCCCTGCCCTGGCGCGGCGAATCCGGGCCGAGCCTGCCCGAAGTCCATGCCAGTATCGCGGTGCCTCTCGACGGTCCGCGCTGGCGGCGTTACCTGGCCTTTGTCGGGCCGGGGTTCCTGGTCGCCGTGGGTTATATGGACCCCGGCAACTGGGCCACCGACCTGGCCGGCGGCGCGCAGTTCGGCTACCTGCTGCTGTCGGTCATCCTCATCTCGAACCTGCTGGCGATCTTGCTACAGGCGCTGGCCGTGCGGCTCGGCGTCGTGACCGGGCGCGACCTGGCCCAGGCTTGCCGCGACTCCTATCCGCGCCCCGTCACCCGCGCCCTGTGGGTGCTTTGCGAGATCGCTATCGCCGCCTGTGACCTGGCCGAAGTCATCGGCTCGGCCATCGCGCTCAAGCTGCTGTTCGGCATCCCGCTGCTCGCCGGAGTGTTGCTCACCGCCGCCGACGTGCTGCTGATCCTGTTCTTGCAGCATCGCGGCTTCCGCTACATCGAGGCGCTGGTCATGACCCTCATCGGCACCATCGGCCTCTGCTTCGTCGGCGAACTGCTGCTGACCCAGCCGAGCATCGCGGCCATTATAGGCGGGTTCGTGCCGCACACCGAGGTGGTGACCAACCCGGCGGCGCTCTACATCGCCATCGGTATCCTGGGCGCCACGGTCATGCCGCACAACCTCTACCTGCACTCGTCCATCGTGCAGACGCGCAACTATGACCGCACCAGCCTGCCGGCCAAGCGCTCGGCGGTCAAGCACGCCACGGTGGAGTCGAGCGTGGCCCTCATGCTGGCGCTGTTCATCAACGCGGCGATCCTGATCATGGCCGCGGCGACCTTCCACGGCACCGAGCACGCCACGGTGGCCGGCATCGAGCAGGCGTTCGAGTTGCTGACCCCGCTGGTGGGCACATCGCTGGCGAGTGTGCTGTTCGCCCTGGCGCTGCTGGCCTCCGGCCAGAACTCGACCCTGACCGGCACGCTGGCGGGCCAGATCGTGATGGAAGGGTTTATGCACCTGCGCATGAAGCCCTGGCTGCGCCGCCTGGTCACTCGCCTGATCGCGATCGTCCCCGCCGTCATTGTCATCGTGATCGCCGGGGAAGGCGCCGTTACCGACCTGCTGATCCTGTCACAGGTGGTGCTGAGCATGCAACTCTCGTTCGCGGTGTTCCCGCTGCTCCAGTTCACCAGCGACCGGCGCAAGATGGGCGAGTTCGTGAACCCGCGCTGGCTTAAAGTCGTCGGCTGGAGCGCCGCCGTGCTGATCGCCGGCGCGAACCTCTACCTGCTCGCGCAGCAGTTCCTGCTCGGCGGGTGACGGGCCTATCCCCCCGGCCCCCCTTCCCGGCGCGGGGGGCCAGGGATTGCCAAGGGATGATATTCTGTGCTAGTATTAGGGCGATGTGCTAGATCGCCGATAAAAGGACGGGTCTCCCGTGTATACTGGGGGTAACGACACCAACCCAGCTCTACCCAGGAGACCCTCCCCATGATAACCGAATTGGCCGATTTCTGCTTGTGGATCTATTGTTTGGTCGACGACGCCTGGGTCCAGATCGCCCCGCTGCTGCAGCGGCCCGGACCCCTGCCCGCCTGTAGTGATAGCGAACTCATTGCCATGGCCCTGCTTGCCGAATGCCGCGGCCTGGATAAAGAAACCGAAGTGCTGGCTTGGTGGCGCGAGCGCCCGCAGCGCGCCCTGTTTCCCCACGTCCCCCGCCGCACCCGCTTCAACCGCCGCCGTCGTGCCCTGGCGGGGGCCATCAATTTGGTGCGCCAGATCGTGTTGCGCAGCCTCGACCTGGCCGAGGATAACCAATGTGTCATCGATAGCTTGCCCATCCCGGTCATGGGCTTCCACCTGGTGCCCGGCGGGTCGCGGGAATGGGCCACGCACGAGGCGCGCTGCGGGCGCTGTGCCAGCAAAAAGCAAACCCTCTACGGCTACAAGTTGCATTGTGTCATGACGCTGGGCGGGGTGATCCTGGACTTCAGCTTGGCGCCGGCCAACGAAACCGACCTGATAGTGGGCACCGGGTTGTTGTTTGGGTTGCGCGACCGGCTGGTGGTGGGCGACAAAGGCTATATTAGCGCCGCGTTGGCCGAGGAATTGCGCGGGCAAGGCGTGCGGGTGGTGACGCTGCCCCGGCGCAACCAAGCGGCGCAAGTGGCGCCCGCCGTGCGGCGACTGGTCAACGGGGTGCGCCAGATCGTGGAAACGGTCAACGGGCAGTTGGTGGAACAGTTTCATATCCAAACCAATCATGCGTATTCGTTCGACGGGTTATGTGCGCGGCTGTACACCAAGTTGACGGCGCACACGCTGTGTATCAAGATTAACCGCCTGCTCGGCCAGCCCGACGTTTTGCAGATCAAAGCATTGGCTTGGCCGATCTAGCACATCGCCC
>JAICKM010000764.1 GCA_025927935.1 Chloroflexia bacterium
CTTGCGGCTATAGCCTGGACCAGCGCGGTTAGCCGGGCAGCGGGCGCCGCGCCGTCCGGCTTCGCCTCCCGCAAGATCAGCACGCGCTCGGCCTGGCCTACGACCTGGGTGCCGGGAGGCGGCCCGCCCGCGATGCGCGCCAGGTCGCCCGGATCATCCGTTGCCAGCAGCCAGTAAATCTGCCGGGGGGCGGCCAGGTCGCCCAGGCGCGCGTCCGCCGAGTCCGTCACCTGGACACCTGGCGCGAGGGCGACTCCGCTGCGCCAGTACCAATCGCACACGCGCCAGCCGTTCTCCGGCTCGTCCAGCACGGCGATCAGGTCGCCGGGCCGGGCCAGGGATGCCAGCAAGCGGGCGGCGGCGCGGTAATCGGGGCGGACGGGGGCGCCGGGCGGCACCTCCTGGGCGGCGAGCGCCGCTACCACGCCCGGCGCCCCGCTGAAAGCCGCCACCAGCAGCGCGGCGGCGACCACGGAACGCGCGGCAGGCGCGCGCCGTCCCGCCCAGCCGATCAGGCCCGCCAGCCCGGCCCCGGCCAGGAGGCAGAGCAGGGGATAGCTGTAGCTCCAGTAGCGGGGCGCCACCAGTTCGCTCGATCCCGACAGGGAAAGCGCGATCAGGCCCCAACCCAGCAGGATGCCCAGCCCGATCACGCCCTGCCGGCCCCGCGGCCCGCTGCGCCAGGCCCAGCCCGCGCCGCCAAGCGCCGCCAGCGCGAGACCCGCGGCCCACAGCGCGCCCGGCGCCGGGCCGAAAGTCAGGCCGTTGTAGAGCAGCAGTTTGACGACGGCATCCAGCGGATTGTCCGGCTGGGCCTTGCTCGCCCAGCTAAAGCTCAGCATCTCCGGGATGGCCGGGAGCGTGCCCACCGCCAGCGCCAGGCCCGCCCCGACCGGCAGCGCCAGTTGCCGGCGCGCGGGGCCGGTGGGGCCGCGCAGGGCGGCGCGCAGGGTGGGCCATAGCCGCCCGGCGGCGACCAGCGCCAGCCCCGGCAGCACGGCATAGACCATCAGATAGCTGCTCGCCACCCCTAACAGGGCCGCCCCCACCGCTGCTGCCCACCAGCGTCCGGCGCGGGGGCCGCCATCCAGGGCGCGGTCGAGCGCCGCGAACGCCGCGAGCACGCAGCCGGTGAGCAGCGCGTAGGGTCGGGCCTCCACCGATTGCGCCAGGTGGCCGAAGGAGACCGACAGCAGCGCCCCGCCCACCAGTCCCGCCGCCGTGCCGAAGAACCGCCGCCCGAGCACGGCTACCAGCAGGCAGGTGAGCGCCCCGATCAGGGCGAAGGGCAGGCGCGCCGCCGCTTCGGCGGACAGCGGGCCGCCCGGCGGACCCAGCAGGGACCAGCTTGCGTCGATGAGCAGATAATGGAGGGGTGGTTGGTTGCGGATGTCGCCGAAGCGGGCCGTGAAAATCTCGGCGAGCGGCCAGCGGGCCGTCGTCAGGGAGGGGATTTCATCGCGCCAGAGGCCGGCGCTGTCGAGCAGGGCCAAGCGCAGGGCCAGGGCGAGCAGCGTGATGCCTGCCCACCCGGCCCGGACGCGGCGCGTCGTGCTTAGGCGCTCACCTGGCTGGTGAGCAAAATCGCTTCGGCGATGGCTTTCATCGGCCGGCGGGTATCCATGCTGGCCTTCTGGATGCGCCGGAAGGCTTCCGCTTCGTTCAGATTAAACTGGGCCATCAGCACGCCCTTGGCCCGCTCGACCAGTTTGCGCGTTTCCAACTGCTCGCGCAGGTCGTGCGTTTCGCGCGCCATCTCCTGGAACTCGCGGAAGCGGGCCAGGGTGACTTCGATGGCCGGGCGCAACTCGCCCTCGCTGAACGGCTTCAGCAAATAGCCCACCACGCCGGCTTCGGTGGCCCGGCGCACCAGTTCGGGATCGCTGAAGGCGGTGAGCAGCAGCACCGGCGAAATGTGCTCGGCGGTCAAGCTCGCTGCGGCATCGATGCCGTCCAGGTCGCCCGGCATACGAATATCCATAATCACCAGGTCCGGGCGAATGTCGCGGGCCAGCGTGATCGCCGTCTGCGCGTCGGCTGCCTCCCCCGCGACGGTATAGCCCATCTCGGTCAGCAGATCGCGCAGGTCCATGCGAATAATCGAGTCGTCATCCACAATGATGAGGCGGGTTTGTGCCATGGAACGTTTCCTCCGCTAGATCCCGGACTCATTGCGCCCGGCCCCATTGCCGGACTACGGACTGGTATTATATAGCCTGATTCCAGCGCGTGTCAAGCGCGCCGAGCGGTCAGCCGTCAGCCGTCAGCTATCCGCTATTGGCTACTGGTCGTCTACATCTGGGATCCATAGCGAATATCAGGCCATGACCGGATCCAGGCACCCTCAGCGCAGCGACACCTGTAGTGCGCGTAGCACCCCGTAGCGCATCACTGACCACTGACCGCTCTCCTGGCGCGCGTAGCACCCCGTAGCGCATCACTAACGGCTGACGGCTGACCGCTGACGGCTTTCCTGGAGGAGCAGCAGCCCGGCCAGGAAGATCACCAGCGCGATGGCGCTCCAGCCGATGACCAGGCCCCACTTGATGGGCGCCGTGTGGTCCCACGACCAGGGCACGATTGCGGGAAAGATCGGCACCAGGTCGAGGTGGAACTCCTTGCTGACCCAGAGGAAGAGATCGCTCTGGCCGGATGGGTGGTTCCAGAACGAGCGCGGGTGAGCGAGCAGCCCGGCCATGTACGCCCAGCCGAGGGCGGCCAGGAAGCCGAAGAGGATGTTGTAGAGGCGGCTGCGCTGGAGCGCCAGCAGCCCCTGGGCCAGCGGTAGCGCCAGCAGAGGTGCGATGGTCGCCAGGTAGCGCGCGGGAGGGCACCACTCGCCCCACCATTGCCGGTATTCGGCCACCACCAGGTAGTACGGGATGAGCGCGAACAGCAGCCAGCCCGCCGTGGCCCGCCGGCCGGGCGTCATCCAGAGCGCGGCCATGCCGACGAAGGCCAGCAGATAGACCGGCGCCGCGATGAGCAGCCCCCATTGCTGATCGATCAGTAGCCCGGCCATCGAGACGGGCAGGCCCAGCGGATCGGTGAGGGGATTGATGAAGCCCGCGTGATCGCCGGTATTAGGCAGGACGGTGCCGTAGAGCCAGTAATAGAAGTCCATCAACAGCACCAGCGAAATGCCGATGGGCGCCAGCGCCATGACCAGGCGCGGCCAGGTGCCCCTGCCCGCGGCGCTGTCCCGCTGGGCACGCCGCCATGACCAGAGCGCGTACAACGCCAGCGCGCCCGTAATCGGCAGGAAGCGCGCATGTAACCAGGGCATGAAGCCGAGCGCCAGCCCGATCAGCACCAGTTGCAGCCGCCCATTCTGCGCCCAGCCCAGCCGCAGACGGCGGAA
>JAICKM010000338.1 GCA_025927935.1 Chloroflexia bacterium
CCCGCTAACCTCTTGCGCCACCGCGATGAAGTCGGCGGTCCCGGCGTTGCCGTAGCGGTAGCGCGCGGTATAGGTCTGCAAGATGCGGAAGAAGGTGTCGTCGCCAACCTTCAAGCGCAACGCGTGCAAGGTCAGCCCGCCGCGCAGGTACACGCCACGATTGAACAGATTATCGGCGGGTGGCTTGCCCGGCGGCGGGTAGGTCCGATCCGTCACCTGCCGGTAGAGATTACGCACATAGGCATCCCGCCCGGCGGGGCCGTCCACATGCTCCGCCCAGAGCACCTCGGCATAGGTCGCAAACCCCTCGTTCAGCCAGATGTCTTGCCACTGGCGCAGGCTCACGCTGTCGCCGAACCACTGGTGGGACAGCTCATGGGCAACCACCGGATCGGGATACGAGGAGTCGCGGACCAGGCTGCGCCCGAACAGCGACAGCGTCTGCGACTCCAGGGCATAGTTGAGATCACTGTTCGCCACCGAGACGCCATAGGCGTCAAATGGATACGGGCCGAAGCGCGTATTGAAGAAGGCGATCATATCGGCCATATGGGCGAAGGTTTTCTCGGCCTGCGCTGCGATGGCCCGCGGGAAGTAGTTGCGGATCGGCAGCCCGTTAGGGCCATCCACCGTCTGCACCACGAAATCGTCGATATCCACCGTGGCGAGATACGACGCCATCGGCTCGCGCATCTCCCAGCGGTAAGTCTGGGTCGCGCCGTTGTCGCGAGTATCAACCAGCACGCCGTTTGCCGCCACGATATAGGGCTTCGGCACAGTGACGTTGAAGGTGTATGTCGCCTTGTCGCACGGGTGGTCGTTCACCGCATACCAGCCCTCGGCGCCCGACGGCTCGCCCATGACGAACAGCCCGGTATCCGAGCGCTGCCACCCGGTAGCGATCTGCAACGCCTCCGGCACCACCGTTGACGGCGTGCCGGTATACGTCATCGTGGTCGTGAAAGCATCCCCCGCGCGCAGCGGCTCGGGCAGATCCACTGTCAGTTCGCCGCCCGCCCGCTGGTACGTGGCTGCGGCGCCGTCGACCGCGATGCGGTCGATCGTAAAACCGCGAAAATCGAGGTTGAACGCGCTCAAATCCTGCGCGGCGCGCGCCGCCAGCGTCTCCGTGCTGGTGATGACATTCGCCTTCACGTCCACATCCAGGTCCAGCGTATAGTGCTGGGCATCATAGCCCGGATTGCCCATTTGCGGATAGTAGGCATCGCCGATCCCATCGGGCGGGAGCGGCGGGTCCGTCACGGGACCGCAGCCGCGAATCGCCTGCGCGGGCGGCGCCGGGGTGCCGGTGGCCGGGACCGGCGTATCCGTCGCGGCAGGGGGCACGGATGTCGCCGTGGACGATACCGTCGCGGTTGCCGGTGGCGCCTCCGTCGCCGTTGGCTGCGGCGCGCGGATAGCCGTGGCCGTTGGCAGCACGGGCGATGGGGTAGCCGGCGGCTCACCCAGGCAAGCCGTATTCAAGCAGAACACTAACAGCAGCGCCAACCCAATTCGTGTATGCGCCTGATTGTACGAACCCAGTTTCATGTGTATTCCCTCATACCGTTCGCTTTCTTGACGGCGAACAACCGGCTAAAGTTCCCCGAGCGTAAACATCTACAATCATCTACATTGTATACCGTCAGCGACGCCGGACCGTTTAACCGGCGCATACAGCTATGGCATATTCATGATCAGCATTGTGGATCATCCGGAGGTGGACAGGTACATGTCTCCCCCTTCCCGTTCCGGGAAGGGGGCCGGGGGGTTAGGCCCGTGCGCCAACCCTAGCGCGGGCGGGTCGCGCTGATGCGGTAAATGAAGCCGCCTTTGTCGTCGCTGACCAGCAGCGCTCCGTCCGCTGTCTCGACGATACCGGCCGGGCGCCCGGTGGAACCGCCGGTGGCCTGCAACCAGCCGGTGGCAAAGTCTTCGGCGGGTCCCGCCACCTTGCCATCCTGCAACGGCACACGCATCACCTTGTAGCCCACCAGGTTCGTGCTGTTCCAGGAGCCGTGGAAGGCGATATAGACGCTGTCGCGGTAGCCGGGCGGAAACGCAGCGCCCTGGTAGAACACCAGTCCGAGCGGCGCCATATGCGCGTCCATGGTCGCCACCGGCGCGGTGACGCCCGTACACCCTGCCGTCCCGCCGAAATCCGGGTCTACCAGGGTGCCGGCGTGGCAGCGCGGCCAGCCGAAGTCGGCGCCATCCTGCAACACGTTGAGCGTTTCAGGCGGGCGCGTATCGCCCCACAGGTCGCGCCCGTTATTGGTAGCCCAGATGGCGTGGGTGACAGGGTTCACCGCCACGCCGACCGCATTGCGCAGCCCCTTGCTGAAGATCCGCCCGCCGCTGCCGTCCATCGCGTAGACGGAGACGGCGGCCCGGCGCGGGTCGCCGTCGTGGCAGACGTTACAGGTCGAACCCATCGCCACATACAGGCGACCGTCGGGCCCGGCCAGCACCGTCTTGGTGGTATGCAGCCCGTCCGTGGGCAGGTCGGGGATCAGCACCTTGCGCGCGGTGGCCCGATGGTCCGGCCCCAGCGTCAGCAGTGTGATCTTGTCTTCCTCTCCGACGAGCAGTTGGCCCTGATAGAAGTCAAGGCTGCTCGGCGCCGTCATGTCACCCGCGACGGCAATCACCGCGTCGGCTTGGCCGTCATGGTCGGCATCAGGCAAGGCCACCACGCGGTTCAGCCCGCGCTCGGCGACGAAGACGGTCCCATCCGGGCCGACGGCCATAAAGCGCGGACCAGCCAATCCCGAAGCAAACACTGTGGCCGTGAAGCCCGCCGGCACCTGGACTCCGGTTTGCGCCGCCGCACCACTATCGAGGTTGATGCCCATGAACCGGCGCACAATCGGCTTCAAGAATAGTGCTCCCACGACCCCAAGCACAACCAGCCCGCCCAGCACAATCAGCCAGCGGCGGCCTCTTAGCCTCATACATCCTCCTCAGTTAGCATCCGCATATTGGCCCTTCTGGTCCCCGGCCCCACGCTGTCCGCAGGATACGGGAAGCAGGAACGGCGATCATAGACTGTTCATGAAATGCAGATGGGCCGGATTGCCGGCGATCATAAACGCTTAGTTGAGCCACAAGCTGTAGAAGCAGATCAGCCCGCAGTAATAGCATTATACCTGACCGGGGATGGCAGGCCGCGCCGCCGGATTCAGCGCCGCCGGGCGCAACAGTTGGGGTAGTATGGGGACATCTTCTCTTGATACACGTATGGATAGCGGTTGCAGCGGGCAAGACTGTGCCGGCGGCGGGCAGACATGCTGCCGGAGCCGCCGGCTCACCGCGCCGGCTCAGTCTCCGCCCGCGCGTCCGCCGCTCAACCGCGCAGGGCACCACGGCGCCGAGCGCGACCGCGGAGCCACCACCGGCACCGGGCGTGGCGCGGGACTCACCGCCAGATAGTTGACGATACTCAGCAGCCAGGCCGCAAAGCGGCCGGCCCCCGGATCAAACTGCCGGGCGTCCTCCCACACGCGGGTGAAGGCGCGCTGCACGACATCCGCCGCGCGTTGCGGATCGCCGGCTACCTTCAGAGCCAGCGAAAACGCCGGGGTCGCATAGCGGTCATAGAGCACGGCGATAGCCTGCTCATCCCCGTCCGCCACGCGCTCGGCCAGCGCGGCGTCGTCCATTGTCATCAAGTCAACTTGCATTGGTTCCGTCACCCTTCCCCCGGTGGATATGGATAAAGTATGCCCACCGCACCTGCTCACTGCCATATACGTATTGTATCGGTTCGTTCGCTATTTGTCAAGTCTTTGTTCAAGGTAGAGATGGGGCCGATCTAGAACGATCCTTGGACTAATCGGGCAACCTCATCCCACTATCATCGATAGTAATCATGTGCAGCCCTATTATAGCAGCACTCATGCCACATCATCTGTATTCCCGAATGCAAAAAGAAAGCGGAATCCGCCGGCCTGCTCGTTCCCTACAAGGAACATCCGCCGGCAATTCCGTGCTGGCGTCGCTATAATTTGGGTACGAATTTTGGGCCAGTCGAGGACCGGAATCTGCTTGACTCCTCTGGGATGCTATGCTATCATCCGGGTACGAGGTTGGCGAACTTATGTTCTAATATCGCGCGGAGCACCCGAGGGGGAATAAGCTATGTATTATGATATGGATATGCTTCAGGATGATATTCAGAACTTGGGGGAAGTCACGACCGGCTGGCGTCACTATACGCCGCGCCTGCCGGGCACGGAACTGGCGCTCCCGGCAGCCGATGAGGATATCGATCCCAACAGCCCCGAGGCGGCTGCTTATGATTACTTCCTCGATAAATACGGGTTCGTCAACGGGCCGGATATCGCCGCGCGCTTTTTCGCCATCCATAGCTTTGTCATGAAGAACCTGGGCCGGTTGGAGCAGCGCGGGTTGCTCCAGCAGACGCGCCAGGGGCCGCCCATGGCCCAAGACTTATTGCGTTTCCTGCTCACCTGCTTTGAGGAGCCGGGGCCTAACGAGCAACTGCCAAGCTCGATCTACGATCCCAGCGGCGGCCTCGCCCTACCCTTCGACGCGATCATGAGCGACTTTCAGCGCCTGCGCCAGTTGCGCGAACGGCTGACCGCCTAGCGTGCCGGGCCACCCTAATTTACGCGGTAGGGGCCGGTTTGAAACCGGCCTGCGCCCCTCGGATCGGCCAGGCCGCCCGTGTGTGAGATAGCATAGGTTGTCCCGCGCAACAGCATCCTCTTTCTTAGTTATGTCAAGTTAAGAATGTCTCCCCTTTGGCTGCCCAACGTGCGATGGCCCGCTACCCCGGTAGCTGAGCCGGAAACAGCGGCGAACACAGGGATAGCATAAGGTTGGACGGCGCCTAAGCTTGCGCGCCCTCCCCGCGTTGCGCTAGCACGCTTGCCAGCGTCGGGCGGTTGCCCGCGAGGCGGCCCTGGCCGGGCAGGACGATAGCCGTCACGTTGATGCCCGCCCCGCAGATCTGGCCGAGGGCGATGCCGATGGGTCCCGCCAGCCGCCCGGCGACCTGTTCGCGCATGAAGTCGGTCGGTAGCCCCAGCAGCGCCCACCCACTGACTGCGTCGAGTTCCAGCAACACGGCATAGCGCAGCACACGCGTATAATCGTCGACGGACAAGCCAATCCGCAGATGGACCAGAGCCGCCTGCCAGACCCGCCCGCAATCGGCTTCGTTCAGGCCGGTCGTGGTGGCCGGGGCGGGGGGCGCCGCTGCCTGATTAGAAGCGAGCGCGGACGGCGAGGCAGCAACCAGATCCGGCGCCGGTTCGGTGGGCGGAATGGCGGGCGCAGGATGCGGGTGCTCAGCGTCCGCCGCTCCACTCCCACGGCGACGGCGCAGCAAGCTCGTGAAGTACGCGCCCGGCTTGCTCACTTTGCCTTTGGCCTGCGCCCGGCACGTCGCCTCGATGGCCCAGCGGTAGGTCTCTTCGCCGTTCTCGACCAGGCATTGGCGGTGCCACTCCAGGCTATGCCCGTCGCCCAGCATCCGGGTTCCCCAGCCGATCAGCGCATCGGCATCTCCGGCAAGAGGTACGCCGCTTGATGCGGGCAGGTCAGATAGGGACGCGTCGTTTACGTTCTCGTTTTTCAAGTCTTTAACGGTTAAACGATCAACGTTAACGAGTGCCGCGGCGAGTCCGCCCTGTGCGGACTCCATCCCCGCCGCGGCTCCGCTCTCTGCGGACTCCCTGCCTGGAGCGACCGGTGTGCTATCCCCTGTTCCCGCATCGAGTCCGCACAGGGCGGACTCCTCGCCTCCGCTCCATGCGGACTCCCCTGCCTTATCGTTGCCTGCCCGCGGAACCTGTCCGCTCGGTGCGGAGTCCCGACCGGCGGCGTCCTTATATGTAGGGCCGGCTTGCCCGCATGATGCGGAGTCCGTTGCGGGCGTCGGTATATCCGTTGATGCTTGTCCACATGATGCGGCTTCCCTAGGTGCTCGTACTTTGTCTGGACCTGCTGGCTGTCCGCATGATGCGGATGCGGCTTGTTCAGCGGGGGCAACGGGCGGCGTAGTGCCTTGGCCGCACGGGGCGGAGCCGTCGGGCGGCAACAGGCCCGGCTGGTAGGCGGCGGAGTCGCGGCGACGGACATAGCTGTTGGCCCGCGTGAGCCGGGCCGCGGCGACCACATTGCCCAGGCCCCGCGCGTCGATAGTCACCTGGTAAGCGCGGCGCATGATAGCGGCGAGGCGCGTCAACTCCGTATCGGGGCCGAGCGGCGCCAGGCGCTGGGTGAGCCAGGCGACATGCTTGCGGGTCCACGTATCGGCGTCGAAGACGAGGTATTCGAGCAGCGCCAGCGACGGCAGCAACAAACCACGCGCCGTGCGGTAGAGTTTTTGCTTGCCGCGCGGCGTCTCGACTTCTTCCACTTGCAACAGGCCGGTGGTTTGCAGCAGATTGGTATAGCGCGCGATGGTGTCCTGCGAGGTATCGAGATACGCGGCCAGCGCGTTTTGCGTGCAGTGCGCCCAGCCGTAGTACGGATGACCGGGAGTGGTTTCCTCGAAGCTGTGCAGTGCAACCAGCAGCCCGATCCCTGTCGGCTTGAGCAGTGGCCCCCATTCCCGGATCAGGGTGGGTGTCAGCTCGCCGGCCCCCGCCTCCGGACAGGGCGCGGGCGACTCCTCCGGTATGGGTGATACCACAGGATCGGCGGCTATAGGTGTGGGTGGCGGGCGCGGGATCGCCCTGGGTTTGCTGTCCATCTTCCGGTCCTTGAATCCGGCAAGTATGCCGGGAACGGCCCGCGTAGACGGCAAGCTCCTCCCTGATCAACCGCGGGATCGGGCCTTGACAAGGGCCGGAAACTGCGGTATGATAGGCGTGCAGGTTGGAAGTGGGCAATGACAAGCCCTTCCACTACGCAAGTAGCGGACTTCCGATTTTACGCGCTGATGGGAGGAGTTTACCGGCGTCGCTTGCCAGGGTTAAGCCGATAGCTCCTTGAATGACAACAGTGTTGTAGAGCCTGCAACAAAGGACTCGGGTGACGGCCGAGTCCTTTTCGTTTGCCCTGCTCCACCTCGTTTGTCGGTTCGACCTCCAGAAACGCCGCCGCCGGCCCGCCACGGGCCGCGACCGGCAAAGCTAATTCCCACATTATTCATGATCATCGCTCGTGGTCTGGCGCTTCGGCACCGGCTTGAGCCGGGGCGTGCCCGCCTTGCCCGGCGCCGGGCGATCCGCCGCCGCCGCATGGTCCCCGCCGGTGCCCTTGACCGAGTGCAGCGCACGCGGCGCAGGTTCGGGTTCGGGCGGCGCGGCATATGGTAACATCACCGTGTATTTGCGCGGCAGCGGCTCGCCTTCGTACCCACTATCGCCCTCGCCGCGCTTGCGCTCGATATACTCCAGCGCCGGCGCCAGCGCCCGTTGCAACCGCAAGAGCGGCTCCAACAACTGGCCCAGGTCGCTATCCTGTTGCCGGTTGAGCGGCACTTCCTCG
>JAICKM010000710.1 GCA_025927935.1 Chloroflexia bacterium
CGTTCCAGTCGCGGGTGCCGGGCCTGGCGTGGCTGCGCACGCGGCTCAACAACCTCTGGACGCGCTGGTACATCGATCCGATCGTGGCGCAGCAGGTCACGTATAACGCCGCCCTGGCGCGCACGGTGCGCGAACTCGCCGATCAGCTCGCGGGCCTGGAAGCTGCGCTGCTGGTCCGCACGGGGCTGGAGCAGGCGACCACGGACCAACTGCTGCCATCCCCGCCGGCGCCTGCGCACTTGGCGCCTGACGGGGCCGGCGCCAACCAACCGCCGAGCACTGGTATGGACCACAGATCGTATGGTGGTGCATAGTGCCCGTTTGACGGCGAAAGGAGCCGGCATGGTAACGGACGGCGAAATCGCGGAACTTCTGGCGCGGTTGGCGGCGATGCCCGCGCGTTTCGCGGCGGCCTGTGGCCGGTTCGAGGAAGCCGACGCGGTGATGCATCCGGCGGCGGGCGAGTGGTCGCCGGAGGAAGTACTGGCCCATCTGCGCGCCGCGCACGACATCACCGAGCCGCGCATTCTGGCGATCCTCACCCGCGACAACCCGCCGCTGCCTGCCTTCGACGAGCGGCGCTGGCAGGAGGTGGCCTGCTACCTGGCGCTGCCCATGACCGAGTCGTTGGAGACGCTGCGCTTGCGGCGGCACGAGCTGGTGCAGGCGCTCCACGCTCTGCCCGCCGCTGCCTGGATGCGCACCGGCCGGCACGAGGAGCGCGGCCCGCTCACTGTGCTGGAGATCGCGCAGGACATCGCCTTCCACGACGAAGAGCATTGCATCCAGGTCGAGCGCATGACGACGAACGGCGGGGAGTAGGCCGGAAATCGTGTAGGACAGGATGGCCCATGGACAAAGCAAAACCGCAAGCAGAAGACAGCACCCTCTCCGGCGTGGACCCGGCGCAGGCCCTGGCCGAATTGCGCGCGCAGATCCGGCAGCGCAGCGCGCGCCTGGGCGGGCGGCTCGACGCCGGGGCGGGCGGCGGCGGGGGCGGCGCCGATTTCAGCATGAACCAGGTGCGCCAGAGCGTGGACGAGGTCAACGACCTCTGGTTCGTTAGCGCCCACCTGCCGATCACCTGGAAGGTGCCCGGCGTGGGTACGGCCATCGCCTACGCCAAGAAGGCCACCCGTGTGCTGCTGCGCTGGTACATCAACCCCATTGTCGAGCAGCAGAACCGCTACAACAGCGCCGTCGCCCGCGCCCTGGTCGAGATCACCGCCTACCAGGAGCGGCTGACCCGCGAATGGCAGGTGCTGGAAGAGCGCGTGCTGGCCCTGGAAGCCCAGGTGAACGGCGCCCCCACCCCGGCGGCGGACGATCCCGGCGACCAGACCGGCGGCACAGGGACCGACGCATGAGCAAGGGGGGCGGGGCGCTGCACATCGCCGTCTGCACGGCGCAGGTGCCGTTTGTGCGTGGCGGCAACGAGGTGCTGGTCGAGGGCCTGGTGGCGGCGCTGCGCGGGCGCGGGCACCGCGTCGCCGAGATCGCGCTACCGTTCAAGTGGTACCCGCGCGAGTCGTTTATGGGCAGCGTGCTGGCCTGGCGCATGATCGACATCACCGAGTCCAACGGCGTGCCGGTGGACCTGGCGATCTGCACCAAGTTCCCGTCCTATGTCGTGCAGCACCCGCGCAAAGTGGTCTGGCTGGTCCACCAATACCGCCAGGCGTATGACTGGTTCGGGACGCCGCTGAGCGACCTCACGTCCACGCCCGACGACACGCGCTTCCGCCGCTGGCTGGCCGATCTGGATCGCAAGACCATTGGCGAGGCGCGCGGCATCTATGCCATCTCGCGCAACGTAGCGGGGCGGCTGCGCAAGTACAACGGCCTCCAGGCCACGCCGCTCTACCCGCCCCTGCGCCCCGGCTTCCACACCGGGCCGCAAGGCGATTACATCCTGCACCTGAACCGGCTCGACGCCGCCAAGCGCGTGGACCTGCTGTTGCAGGCCGCCGCCCTGCTGCCCCGCGACGCGGCGAACGGGCTGCGCTTCGTCATCGCGGGCGACGGGCCGGACCGGGCGGCGCTGGAGCGGCAGGCGGCAAGCCTGGGCCTGGGCGAACGGGTGCGCTTCGCCGGGCGCGTGTCGGATGCCGAGGCTGCCGACCTGTATGCGGGCGCCCGCGCCGTCTATTACGCGCCGGTGGACGAAGACTATGGCTTCTCCACGGTCGAGGCTTTCCAGTCGGGCAAGCCGGTGATCACGACCGGCGATGCCGGGGGCGTGCTCGAATTCGTCGATGACGGTGTGACCGGGCTGGTTACGCCGCCCGACCCGGCGCGAGTGGCCGAGTCGCTGGCGCGGGTGGCCGCCGACCCGGCGGCGGGCGCGCGCATGGGCGAGGCCGGGCGGGCGCGCGTGGCAGGCATCACCTGGGACCATGTGGTCGATACGCTGCTGGTGGGGGCGCGCTGATGCGCCTGGCCTATTTCAGCCCGCTCAACCCGGTGCAATCGGGCATCTCGGACTACAGCGAGGAGTTGCTGCCATTCCTGGCGCGCGGGGCCACGGTCGATCTATTCATCGATAAGTACAAACCGGCCAACCCGGCCATCCCGGCGCAGTTCCGGGTCTTGCCCGCCGGCCGCTTCGACGCCGCCAACCGGGCCGACCCCTATGACAGCCCCATCTACCAGATGGGCAACAGCCCCGCCCACGCCTACATCTACGAGCGCCTGCTGAAGACGCCCGGCGTGCTGGTGCTGCATGAGTTCGTGTTGCATCACCTGCGCATGTGGATGGCTCTGCGCCGGGGCAAGGGGCGGGCCTATCTCCAGGCCATGGCTGCAACCTATGGCGAGGCTGGGCGGCAGGCTGCCGAGCGGGTGCTGCTGGGCCAGCACCCGGAGGCGCTGTTCAACTTTCCGCTGGTGGAAGAGGCGCTGGCCCGCGCCACCGGCGTGATCGTCCACAGCCGCTACATGGCCGAGCAGGTGCGCCAGGTGCGCGGCGATGTGCCGCTGGCCGTGGTCAACATGGGCGTGCCGCTGCCGCCCTATGTGCCGCGCGACGTGGCCCGCGCCCGGCTGGGTCTCGCCCCCGACGTGTTTATCCTCTCCTCGATGGGCCACCTCAACCCCTACAAGCGGCTCAACGTGGCCCTGCGCGCGTTCAAGGCGCTGGTCATGCAGTACCCGCGGGCGCTGTTCCTGCTGGTCGGCAGCCGGTCGCCCAACTACAACGTGGATCGCATGATCAGCATGCTCGGTCTGCAAGAGCGCGTGCGCGTCATCGGCTACGCGCCGCCCGCCGAGTTCGCCGACTACCTGGCCGCCTCGGATGTCTGTATCAACCTGCGCTATCCCACCGCTGGCGAGACCTCGGCGGCGCTGCTGCGGATCATGGGCGGAGGCAAGCCGGTGCTGGTGTCGGCGGTCGGCTCGTTCACCGAGTTGCCCGACGCGGCGGCGGCCAAGGTGGACGTGGGCGGGATCGAGGAGGAGTTGCTGCTGGAAGACCTGCTGCTGCTGGCCCGGCGGCCCGACTTGCGGCTGGCGATGGGCCGGGCGGCCCGCCGCTACGTGGCCGAGCAGCACACGCTCGAAGGCGCGGCCCGCGGCTACCTGACCTTCCTGGCCGATCTGCTGGGCCAACCGGCGCCGGTCGCCGATCTCGTCCCGCCCCCCTACCAGGACGACATGCCCACCGTGCCCGACCCGCCCTTGGCCCCGCCGCTCCGCCCGGCAGCCCCGGCCCGCCCTGCCGCTGTA
>JAICKM010000180.1 GCA_025927935.1 Chloroflexia bacterium
CAACGGGCGATCATAGCGCTGGCTGCGGATCATTTCTTCGCGCAGCTTCTGTTCGAGATAACGGCGATTGAAAATGCCGGTCAGCGGATCATGCACGGCCAGGGTCGCTACTTCCTCGTAAAGTTGGACATTGGCGATGGACAGCGCCACCTGGTTGGCGGCCGTTTGCAGCCGGTCGACCTCTTCACGGGTCCAGCGGCGCGGCTGGCGCGCGCTGGCGAGCAGAATCGCGCCTAACGTCTTACCCCGCGCGATCAGCGGCACGCCGAGCACCCCGCGTAACGGGAACATCCGCCGCACCTGCGTGTCCGCGTATTCCGACTGGTTAAGGTCCTCGATGCGGATTGGCGCGTTGACCTCGATTACGGCGCGGGCAATGGCCGGTTCGGCCAGCGCCGGGGGAATCTTGCGGTAGCGGTCATGCAGATACCCGCTGGCAGCGGCGGGCTGCAACCGGCCATGGGCGTCGAGCAGCACAATATAGCAATCGGTCGGCCCCGTGACCACGCGCCGGATCTCGTTGGCGATCTGGCGCAGCAAGGGTTCCAACTCCAGTTGGGAGGTACACAGAGTGCTCAATTCGTTGAGCACAGCCAGTTCGTGCTGGCGTTGGGCCATCACTTCCCAGAGTTGATGCCTGCGCAGGGCCAGCCCCGCTTCATTTGCCAGAATCTCGGCCACGCGCAACAGTGCCGGGTTGAGCTGGTAGGGCCGCCCCCGATGGGCGATAGTCAGCACGCCCTGGGTCACGTCGTCGACGACCAGCGGCACATAGAGGATACTCGCCAGGTCAAAGCGCTCCACCAGCCGCCGGTCGGGCCGCGGATCGTTGCGCGCATCGGGGATCCAGACGATGCGGCGGCTGCGCGCCGTTTGCATCGTCGCCGACGCTTCCTCCTGCGGTGCGATGCGGCGGGCGGTGCCGATGGGCGAGCCGACACCATGCGCGGCGACCGGCGTGACCAGTTCGGTGGTGAGATCGATGCGGTGGAGCAAGCAGTAATCGGCCTCAAAGATGCGGACGGCCTGCTCGATGAGTTCCTGAAATACGGCGCGCAAATTGGGCTGCTGGACAAATGCCTGGCTGATCCCGGCCAGGATGTGCAGTTCGCGTTCGCGGTCAGTCCGTTCGATCTCATGACTTAACATGCGCGCCAGCAGCACCAGTGCGTCGCGGATAGCGGGCGTAAACTCATGGCGTCCGGTATCGGCAGCGCTGAGGGTGCCGGCGATCTGGCCGTCGCTCAAGTAGATCGGCACGCCGATATAGCCGGCGAGGCCCAGGTGGGCCATGAGCGCATCGGGCGGCGCATCTGCGGCCTGCACATACTCGCCGGGGCGGAGCAGGGCCGCTAACGGATCTTCGGGGCTGACAACTTGATCGGGTTGCAGCGCCACGCCGTGGGTGTCAAGGATCCCGGCGATGCGATAGGCGTCGCCTTCCAGGCGCGCCACGATGCGCACGGGCATATCAAGGATCATGCCCATCAGGCGCAGCACATCCTGACTGGCCGCGCGGATGTCGGGTATGCTCCCCGCCAGGGGACGCAACCATTCCCGCGGTCGCTGCTCCGGGTCGCTCACGTCGCCATTGTCCTTGATGCCGGTGGCCGGTGCCGCCGTGTTATTTCCTCGCCGGCCTGATAGGATCAAACCGCCGAGATCGCTGGTGTTGAAGGTACATTATACCACAGGTCGCTGGACGCGGCACTCTAGCGACCACGCCGCAACGCAGCGACAATCAACGCGTCGGCGATCCAATGCGCGAGAGCCGGGCCGAGGAGATTGCCGCGCCCACGGGTGCGGAGCCAGCCGAGCAGCACCCCGGCCACGCCGGTTGAGAGCATGCCGCCCAGCACGCCCAACATATTGGCATGCCGCCGCAGCGGGCGCGGCAAGCGCGTGGCCGCCACGCCGATGTTTGTGCGTCGCATGGTATCCACGCCGACGGCGCAATGCCACCCCGCGAAGACCGCGCTACTTGCCGCCCAGGCCACCGGCTGCGAGGCGGCGCGCGCCCACGCCTCCCAGAGCAGGCCGCGAAACAGCAACTCCTCAAACAGCGCCACGCCCACGGGCAGCTCGATCAGTACCCGCAGCCAGAACGCCTGCCGCGAGAGGCCGCCGATGGGGCCATACTCCAGCGGCGAGTCCAGCACCAGGGGCCGGGCAAAAAAGACCAGCGCTGGCGCGGCCAGCACGCCCCCCAGCACGAGGCCCCCGCCCAGCGCCACGGGCCAGCCCGCGCGCTGCACCCCGGCTTCGCGCAACAGCCGGGGCACGGAAGTCCGCCGCACGCGCGCCAGCGTGATCAGGAGGGCTACCAGGAAGACCGGATTGGTCCAGCGGTACGCTTGATCGGCAACGCGGTTCCGCCGCATCGCCAGGATCGCCAGGCCGTTGCTGTAGCCCAGCGCGACCAGGGTGAGGATCACGGCTTCCCGCCGTGCCGCTTGCTGCGTGACCGTGTGAGACGATTCGCCGGTGTCGGACATCCGCGGTTAGCCGAAGTAACGGAAGCCGGTTTCGGTCAGGGTCAGCGGCGTGCCTTCGCGCTGGAAGTGCGCATCTACCACCTCGGCCAGGATGAGCACGTGGTCGCCGCTGGGCATCTCGGCGACCACGCGGCACTCGACCGCGCCTAGAGCGGCTTCCAGCAGCGGGGCGCCGGTGCTGCCCGCCTGCCAGGGGTGCCCAGCCAGTTTATCGCCCACCTTGGCATACGCGCGCCCGAACTGCCCGGCCAGTTCGCGCTGTCCGCTCTCCAGCACATTCACGGCGAAGCTGCCCGCGGCGCGCACGACGCCCAGGGAGTGAGCATCGTGCTCCATGGCGATGGCGATCATGGGCGGCTCGAAGGAAGTCTGGCCCAGCCAGTTCGCGGTAAAGGCGCCGGTGTCTTCGTCCGTGCGCGCCGTGACGACATAGAGACCATAAGTGAACAGCCGCAAGGTCTTTTTCTTGATCGCAGGATCCATTAACGTGTTCCGTCCTTCGCTTTATGGGACATCTGGGCGGGCCGCTGAGAGAGAGCACGGCCCGCTAGGTTAATAACTGGCGCCCCGCGAACCCGGTGTCGAGATCGTGCCAGAAGAGCACTTCCGGTTCGCCCAGCCGCCAGCAGAGATAGACGATTCGCCCTTCGCGCTCGTGGTAGAAGTCGATGAGGCCCATCTGGAGGTCCTTGAGTTCGATATCCCGATCGTGCAACCACTCCAACTTCGTCCGGAGTTCCCCTTGCAGCTTATGCGCCTGGGCGCGCAACTGGTCGCCCTCGGCGCCGTGGCCGTTGGTCTGGACGAGCTTGCGGTGTTCTTTAATCTCGGCCTCGATCCGCGCCAGGGCGGCGACCTGCTGTTGCAGGTTACGCAACAGGTCGGTGATCTCAGGGAGCAGGGCGTTGGCCTCGGCCACGGAGTAGAGCTTGGGCATGGGCCTATTGCGCGGGGGGCGGCGCTTGCCCGGTGGCGAGCA
The DNA here is from genome assembly GCA_025927935.1 of Chloroflexia bacterium. Next base: position 3,475 of record JAICKM010000180.1, read on the forward strand.
GTTCTTTGGCGCTGACCTGCCGCCCGCTCGCCGCCAGGTCCCGGTCGCCCGCGGTGTCCGCCGCGCCACCAGTGAGTTCCATAATACGATTGAGCCGGATCAGGGCCTGCCGCGCGGCGTGGCGCACGGCGGGGTAGGAGCGCGTGTCCAGCCCGTCGAACCAGGCGGCCAGGTCTTCCTCGGTGATCTCGGCCCAGCGCACATCCTGGGTCAGCCGAGTGCCAACCTTCTTCACTGGGTCGCGGCGGATCGTTTCGGTGCGCCGCCGCCCGGCGGTTTCGGGCGTACCGGCGGCTTCTGGCTGCCCGGCGGCCCGTGCGGGGGGCGCCGCTGCCGCCTCGATACCAAGCTGGGCAACCAGGGCTTCCACGTCGCGTGTGCGGAACACCGCCGCCTGCCCGGCGCCGCTATAGGGCTTGAGCGCGCCTTCGTCAACATATTGCAGGACCCTGGCGCGGGTCGTACCCAGCACCTCGGCGGCGGTAGGCAGATCAATAAAGCGGAATGCCGGCATAGCTTTTATCCTACTCTGCTGCTGGCGCATTTGCGCCTGATTTTCGATGGCTCATTATAGCACAGGCGCCCGGTCCCTGGAAGGGGCGAGCCTGCCATCCGTTTATTACTGCACCGCGAAGGCGCGCAGAACGCGAAAGTTCTTTATATTCATTTCTTCGCGCCTTTGCATACTCGGCGCTGATGCCTGGGATGCCGGCCCAGGGCTTACGCATCTAAATTAGGCGTGCGAATATAGAAAGCGTGACAGTGTCGTTTGCAGATAGGCACAAGCTAAGCGGCGTCCTGCCGCCAGTTCCGGCATAAAATCTCGTGCTCGTGCCTGATTTAGATGCGCCGGCCCTGGATGCCGGCCGCGCCGCTATTGACGCTGGGCCGCGAAACAGGTATACTAGGGAGCAGGTTTTTTGCCAGGCCCGGCGCGCCTTTTTCGCAGCCGGCGCATTCGGGCGGCAGAAGATCGCGGTGAACGCTTCTGGGGATGGGCCGCTGTCTCATCAGGGTCACGCCCGTCACTCTGCTACTTTTTTAACGTATGAGGAGAATCGATGCTTAAGATCCGGTTGCGCCGTATGGGCGCCAAGTTCCAGCCGCACTACCGCGTCGTCGTTGCGGATGCCCGCTCGCCGCGCGATGGCCGCTTTGTCTCGATCCTGGGGTTCTACGATCCCCGCACCAATCCCGCCACGATCCATCTGGATGCCGCGCAGGTTGAGGATTGGGTTCGCAAGGGCGCGCAGCCCACGGAGGCCGTGATCGGCTTGCTGCGCCAGGCCAAGCTGGCCCCTGGCGTCGTCGAGGCGTACAGCCGCAAGAATCCCGACTCGGCACGGGTGCAGGGGGCCGCGCAGTCGGCGGCCGCCGCCGCCGCCGAGACCGCCGACCAGGCATAGGCGCCATCCGGCGCCGCGTATTCACGCCGGGCCGCGCTCCCGGCAAGAGGGTAAAGCTGCATGAAGGATCTGGTCGAGTACATCGCCAAAACTTTGGTCGAGCACCCGGACGATGTGAAGGTGCGCGAAGTGCGGACCGAGCGCACGGTGATGATTGAACTGACCGTCAACCCGGACGAAAAGGGCAAAGTCATTGGTCGGGACGGGAAGATCGCACGGGCCATTCGGGCCTTGGTGAGCATGTCGGCGCAGCGCGAAGGCAAGCGCGGTATTCTCGAAATCCTGTAGCATTCGGTTAGGATCGGTGGTCAAGGCGCCGGGGCCGGGCCTGCCTGGGAGAACCGGGCGGTGCGCGCACGGCCTTTGACTCCGATCCTCTTTTGTTGCCCCTGGATCGCATCCCTATGTCGCAAACACCGGAATATATCACCATCGGGGAAGTGGTCGCACCGCACGGCGTGCGCGGCGAACTGCGCATCACCATGCTCAGCGATTTCCCGCAGCGCTTCCTGGCCCTGAACCGGGTCTATCTCACCCCGCCTCCGCCCATCGGACCGCACCGCGGCGCGGCGGCGCCCGGCCCGCCCGAGGAGTATAAGGTGATGACCGCCCGCCTGCTCGGTGGGGGCAAAAAGCGGCTGTTTCCCCAGATCGACCCGGAAGATGCCGCGCGGACCGGTCCCTGGACGGGGCAGGTCCACCAGGCGCTGATTAAACTGGCCGGGATCAACGACCCGGAGACAGCGGCCACGGTGCGCGGCTATCTGCTGCAATTGCCCGCGGGCGAAGCCTGGCCCCTGCCGGCCGATACTTTTTACGCCTTTCAACTATATGATCTACCGGTGCTCACTCCCAATGATGTGCAGGTGGGTGTCGTCGAGGATTTGCTGGCGACTGGCAGTAATGATGTGTATGTGGTCCGCACCGTTGCGGGCAAAGAGCTCCTCGTACCCGCGGTGAAGGACATCGTGCTTGAGATCAACCCGGCGGGGGGCTATATCCGGATCAAGGACCCGGCCGAGTGGAGTGATGACGAAGACTAGCCTGCCGCGGGCACCGTTAAGCCGCGTGCTGCGGCGCCCCCCCGGTTTTAAAGTTCTACCCCCCGTTCCCGACCAACCTTCCAACAGCCTGCTACCATCCCAGATCCGCCACGGCATGCGCATGTCGATTGGCGACGGCGTCTTCGCGCAGATCTATATCAGCATCACCGCCGGCTCGTTTGTGACGGCGTTGGCGCTGTTCATGGGCGCGAGTGACTTTGTGCTGGGCCTCATCTCATCCATGCCGGTGCTGGCCCAGTTGGTCCAACTGCCGGCAGCCTGGATGGTCGAGCGGCGGGGCGACCGCCGGCCGATCACCGTCTGGTCCAGCCTGGGCCGGATGTTCTGGCTGATCCCCGTGCTGCTGTTGTTCGTGCCGATGGACCCGGCTGCGCGGCTCGGCATTGCCCTGCTGGCAATGGCATTGGCCTTCGGCCTGCTGGCGATCAGCACGAACGCCTGGCTGTCCTGGATGAGCGACCTCATTCCGCCGTCCCTGCGCGGGCGCTTCTTTAGCCTGCGTAGCACGGTCCTCGCCATCATCGGCCTGGGCGTGAGCTATGTGGGCGGGACCGTGCTGGACACGGCGCGCAAGGCCGGCCATGCGGAGTGGGGCTTTCTGGGCTTATTCACCGTCGCTTGTGCGGCGGGGCTGGTCAGCACCTATTTCGTCAGCCGCCAGCCGGAGCCGCCTTTCGCGCGGGCCGCCGGGGGCACCAGCTTCCGCAAGCTGGTGCAGGCGCCCTGGCGCGACCGTAGTTTCCGCGCCTTCATCTTCACGATGACCGTCTGGAGCATCGGGGTCAATATCGCCTCGCCGTTCTATAGCGCCCAGGCGCTCAAGAATCTGCATGTGAGTTATCAGCAACTCGCCACCCTCGACATGACGACCATCGCCGTGACGCTGCTGACGCAGCAATTCTGGGGCCGCTGGGCCGACCGCGTGGGCCACCGGCGTACCCTCATGATCAGCATGATCGGCGCGTCGCCGCTGGCCCTGATGTGGCTCATCGCCACGCCCTCGTCGATCTGGCTGATCTACCTCAATAATGTGCTGTCGGGCATTTTCTGGCCGGGGGTGAACCTGTCGCTGAGCAACCGGCTCATGGAGCGCGCGCCCGCCGCCGGGCGGGCCGGCTACCTGGCGCTCTACTCGGCCATCACGGGCGGCCTGGCCTTTCTCGCCTCCATGTTCGGCGGAGTGATTGCCGGCGGTCTCGACGGCCGGCAATTTGAATTGGGGCCGCTGATTATGAATAACTACCAGGTGCTTTTCCTCATGGCGGGGGTGATTCGCATCAGCGTGGCGCTCTTGCGCAGCCCCAGGGTGTAGCCGGATAGACCGCGCGGCGGGGGCCGGTGGTGAGGCTATAGAACACAAAAGAGCACGCCGTGTGTTAAGTGCGGCGTGCTCTTGATTTACCGGCCCGGTTACTGGGCGCTTTCCCCGGTCTTCCGGGTGCGCTTGCGTGGGGCCGGCGGCGCCTCCAGCCCCGCCGCGGGTTCCGCCGGGGCCGCCGGTTCGGTGAGGGCCTGCGCCGGTGGGGCGCCTTTTTTGCGGGTGCGCTTGGTAGGCGGACTCGCCGCGTTTTCCTCGATTACGGTGGTAGAAACTGTTTCCTGGCCTTCGACCGGCGCGTTCAGCGTATTGACTTCGGTGGGCGTCTCGACCGCCGCTTCCACGACCGGGGCCTCCGCCGCCGCTTCGGGCGGCAGAGGCGACGCCTTGAGCAGCAGCGTGCTCAAGGGCGGCAAGGTCAGGCAGATGGCGTAGCCCGTGCTCGACCAGTCCTGTGGGTAGGCTTCGACACCGCCCAGGTTGCCCTGGTTGCTGCCCCAGTAGGTCTCGGAGTCGCTGTTCAGGATCTCCTGGTAGAAGCCCGCGCGGGGCGCCGGGATGCAGTAGTTGTAGCGCGCCTGGGGCGTGAAGTTACAGACGACCAGGATCAGTTCGTTCGGATCCTGGCCGCGGCGAGCGAATGAGATGACGCTGTTCTCGTTGTCGTTGGCCGCCATCCACTGGAAGCCTTCCCAGCTATTGTCGATCTGCCAGAGCGCCGGTTCGCTGGTGTAGACGTGGACCAGGTCGTGGACGTAGCGGTGCAACTTCTGGTGCGATTCGTAGTTCAGTTCGTGCCAATCGAGGCTCTGCGTCTCAGTCCATTCCGCCCGCTGACCGAACTCGCCGCCCATGAACAGCAGCTTTTTGCCGGGATGGCTGAACATATAACCGAAGAGCGTGCGCAGATTGGCGAACTGCTGCCAGCCGTCGCCGGGCATCTTGTTCAGCAATGAGTTCTTCAGATGCACCACCTCGTCATGCGACAGCGGCAGCAGAAAGTGTTCGCTGAAGGCGTAGATTAGCGAGAACGTGATCAGGTTGTGGTGGTAGCGCCGGTAGATCGGGTCATAGGCCATGTAGTCGAGCATGTCGTGCATCCAGCCCATGTTCCACTTGAAATCGAAGCCCAGCCCGCCCAGGAACGTAGGCTTCGTCACCATGGGCCAGGCGGTGGAGTCCTCGGCCATGGTCAGCACGTCGGGATGCTCCAGGTGGACCAGTTCGTTGAAGCGCTTGAGGAAGTCAATGGCCTCCAGGTTTTCGCGGCCTCCATATTTATTCGGGACCCAGGCGCCCTCCTTGCGTGAGAAATCAAGATACAGCAGCGAGGCGACAGCGTCGACCCGCAGCCCGTCGATATGATATTTGTCCAGCCAGAACAGCGCATTGGACAGCAGGAAGTTGCGTACCTCGTTGCGCCCGAAGTTGAACACCAGCGTGCCCCAATCGGGGTGCTCGCCCAACCGGGGGTCGGCATGTTCGTAGAGGTGGGTGCCGTCGAAATAATTCAGCCCGGAGATATCTTTGGGGAAGTGGGCGGGCACCCAGTCCAGGAACACGCCGATGCCTGCTTGATGGCACTGATCGACGAAGTACATGAAGTCTTCCGGCGTGCCATAGCGACTGGTGACGGCGTAATAGCCGGTGGTTTGATAGCCCCAGGAGCCGTCAAACGGGTGCTCGGACACGGGCATCAACTCGATGTGGGTAAAGCCCATATACTTGACATAATCCACAAGTTGATGGGCGAGTTCCCTGTAGGTCAGCCAGCGATTGCTGTCTTCCGCGGCGCGCTTCCAGGAGCCGAGATGGACCTCATAGATGGCGATGGGCGCGTCCTGGCCGTTGTTCTGGGCGCGGTTGCTTATCCACTCCGCGTCGCCCCAATTATAGCGGGTCAGGTCGGCGACCACCGAAGCCGTGCGCGGGCGCAACTCGCTATAGTAGCCGTAGGGATCGGCCTTTTGGACCAGGTAATCGTTGAAGCGCGACTTGATCTCGTACTTGTACGCTTCTCCTGGCCCCAGGCCGGGCAAGAAAATCTCCCAGATGCCCTGGCCGGGGTGGAAGCGCATCGGGTTCACGCGCCCATCCCAGTTGTTGAAGTTGCCGACCACGCTGACGCGCAAGGCATTGGGCGCCCAGACGGCGAAATGCACGCCGCGTACCCCGCCGGCTTCGCGCACGTGGGCGCCAAGTTTTTCGTAGGTGTGGTGGTGCGTGCCTTCGCCGATCAGGTAGAGGTCATAATCGGTGAGCAGCGGCCCAAACGAGTACGGATCGATCAGATCGACCGCGTGGCCGGCGGGATCGGTGGCGCGCAACGTATAGCCGAAAGGACCCTCGGCGGGGATGACGGCTTGAAAAAACCCATCCGGATGGATGCGCGCCATGTCGTCCACCGTGCCGTCGTCGCGGATGACCTGCAAGGTCGCGGTCCAGGGCAGAAACGCCCGAATCGCCATGGCCGGTTGTCCATCCTTCGTCACGGCGTGCGGTCCCAGGACGCTGAACGGGTCGCCGTTATACCCGTGCACGATAGAATCGATGAGTTGCGGGGAAAGGTTGTCTGCCACTGCAAGCTCCTTGGCGCAATTATCCAAGCGGTTTCGCGAAGCCCCTATGCCGCAACTGGCGTGCCATGGAAAGTGGCGTATCCTCCGGCGGCCCGATCTCCAGCGGCGTGGCAACCGGTCGTAGCGGTTGGGGTGCTGGGCGGTTACCGCTTGATCGCCCGTGTCGCCATGTGCGTGGGCATGTAGCGTGCCAGCGGGGCGCCGGGGCGGCGATCCTCGTAGAACCCGGCCAGCAAGAAGCCCGCGGCCAGTTGCCCGCCGATCTGCGTTTCCAATGTGTGCCCGAACTCCAGGGCGTCCCCCTCCGCGATATACTGTTGCCGCTCGGCTTCAGAGAGGCTGGTCAGATCGGAGTAGGGCAGGGCGTACTTCACCTGGAGCAGGCCACTCTCGGCCAACTGCTGGTCAAACGTATACAACGCGGGGTTCAAGAACCCGGCGAGGAGTGCGCCGCCCGATCGCAGCACTCGGAAAGCCTCCTCCCAGACCGGCTGCACGTTGGGCACATACATATTCGCGCAGGGATGCACGATGAGATCGAAGCCGGCATCGGCAAACTGCGACAGGTCGCGCATATCGCCCTCGACCGTCCGCAGCACCAGCCCGTCCCGGTCCGCGACCATGCGGTCCTGGGCCAGTTGTTTGGGCGAGTTGTCGAACACAGTCACGGTTGCCCCGGCGGCGGCCAGGATGGGGCCTTGCTGGCCGCCGCCGCCCGCCAGGCAGAGCACATCCGTCCCGCGCAGATCGGGGAACCAGTCTTTGGGGATCGGTCTGGTGGGCGTCAAGATGATGTCCCATTGGCCCTGGCGGGCGGC
>JAICKM010000957.1 GCA_025927935.1 Chloroflexia bacterium
CGCATCGACGAGACGGCGACCAATCAGAACGGGTGGGCGGAGATGGCCCGCCAGTATTCCACGCGCTATGGCGGCATCCCGGTGATCCTCGCCGAGACGAATGTGGGCGGGCCGGTGGAAGACCGCGTGCGCTGGATCGAACAGCTTGTGGAGCAGACCCGGCAGGCGCGCGCCGCCGGTACTCCTGTCTTCGGCCTGACCTATTACGGCGCCATCGACCATGTCGATTGGGACACCGCCCTGCGCGTGCGCAACCTCAACATCAATCCCTGCGGCATGTGGGCGCTGCACTGGGAAGGCGACCGGCTGGTCCGCACGCCCACGGCGCTGGTCGATCTGTTCCGCCGCAATATCGCGCTGCCTGAAGCGGACACCGTGGGGCCGCTCACGTCCGAGGAAGCCGCCGTCCGCGCCCGCGCGGTGCTGGCGCCGATGGGCCGCACCCGGCGCAGCGCCTGACGCCAACAACGGAGAGAAGTGTGCCTGATCTCACCCTGGGGCCGCGGGCCGAAGATTTCATCTGGGCCAGCGGGATCGAAGATACGTTTGTGCCGCAAACGCGCACGGGCGCCCGCGCGCTCGACGAATATCAACTGATGGGCCACTACGACCACTGGCGCGATGACCTGGCTCTGGCGCGCGACCTGGGCGTGCAGGCATTGCGCTGGGGCGTGCCCTGGTATCGCGTGGAACCGCTGCCGGGCGAGTTCGATTGGCAGTGGACCGACCAGGTGATCCCCTATCTGGTCCAGGAGTTGGGCATCACGCCGATCATCGACCTGATGCATTACGGCTGCCCGTTCTGGCTGCGCCGCGAGTTCATCAGCGACGAGTATCCACAGGCCGTCGCCTCCTATGCCGCGGCATTTGCCCGGCGCTACGGCAGCCTGGTGCGCTGGTACACGCCGCTCAATGAGCCGCAGGTGAATGCGATGATGTGCGGCCAGCGCGGGCTGTGGCCGCCCTATTTGCGCGGCACCGGTGGCTTTGTCCGCATCATGCTGCAACTGGTCAAGGGCATTATCCTCACCGTGGAGACGCTCAAGTCTATCCGGCCCGACGCGATGATGGTCCATGTGGACGCCACGGGCCTGAGCCGCGCCGCCTTGCCCGAACTGGCGGCGCTGGCCCAGGAGGACCAACTGCGCGGCTATCTCTGTTACGACCTGCTGACCGGGCGCGTGACACCCGATCACCCGCTCTTCCCCTGGCTGGTGCGCCACGGTGCGTCTGTCACGGAACTGGCCCAGATTGCCGCGCGCCCGCTGGCGCTGGACGTGCTGGGCATCAACTTCTACCCGCAATGGTCCACCCGCCAGTTGCAGCTTGACGAGCGGGGCCGCCTGGCCTACCGTATCACCGAACAAGCAGGCACCGGCTTTGGGGCCCTGATCCTCGACTACTACAAACGCTATCAGGCGCCGATCATCGTGACCGAGACCAGTGCGCACGGCTCGGAACTGCGCCGCGAACGCTGGCTCGATACGGCCCTGGCCGCGATCAAGGCGCTGCGCCGCCACGGCGTGCCCGTGATGGGGTATACGTGGTTCCCGCTGTTCACGATGATCGACTGGCGCTATCGCTTCGGGCGCGGGCCGGTGGAGGAATATCGCATCGAACTGGGCCTGTATCATCTCGGCAACAGCGACGGCGACCGGCGCTGGATTCCCTCGCCGCTGACCGAGCGCTTCCGCCAGTACGTCCAGCATCCCGAAGAGGCCATTGGCCCGCTGCTGGCCGAGTCGCCACAGGCTGCACCGGCGCAAGGATCATAGACGGATCCCAAAGCGCCGTCCACCAGGGAGGTAGGGCATGGGCGACTCTGCGTTCCGCACCGTGACGGCCCGCTGGGATCTCTCCAACGATGGGTATGCCGAGCCGAACCGCCGGCTGTTGATCAACCTGGCCTTCCGTCTTGCGGCGCTGGTGCAACCCGGCTTCGCCCCGGCGCGCACCCGGCACCCGATTGCCGGCACCAGCGATGAGGACGACTATGGCGGGACGCTGACGACGGCGGTCTATCGCCTGGGAGACGAGACCCGCGGCCTCGAAGTCACCGACCGGGTCAGCGACGCGCATGACGGCATGACCCCGTTCGAGGCCGCCACGGAGATCCGCGTCTACGGCTTGCCGGACGGCTGCGCCCTGGCGCTGACCGGCACTTTCATCGCACCGCTGTATGGTCGCCCCAACCCGGCAAGCCTGGAGGCGCGGCTCCCGGCAGCGGCGGCGTCCGCCATCACTGACTTACTGCGCGCCGAGTTCGACGCGACGCTTGACGCGGACTGAGGAGACTTTACCGTCATACCTGTCACTCTGAGCGCAGC
>JAICKM010000544.1 GCA_025927935.1 Chloroflexia bacterium
CTGAGCGCAGCGAAGAGTCTCGTCTTGGGTCCGCACGAGACGAGATTCTGAGCGCAGCGAAGAATGACGGATCCCGATTGGCAGCGCAGGTTTGCTGTCGGGGTTAGCGATGGTTGTAGAACTCGACCTGCCAACGCCATTCGGAGCCGTCCGGCGCGTTCCACCAGTCGATCAGCGTGCCGACCTCGCCGCCCGGTAGGATCACCCGGCTGCCCAGGTCCGCGTGCGTGGGCCAGCGGTCCTCGCGGCGGATCGTCGCGCCGTCACGCTCCAGGCGGGTCATGGGCAGTTGCGCGCCCTGCCGCTCCAGCGGCTCGCCGCGCGCCAGCACCTGCTCGTCGCCCGCCCGCACCACGACGCTCAGGGCGTCGGGCGCGGCGTGGACCCAGAGCACCGTGGTCGGGTCGATGCGGGCGCGGGCGACCGGCAGCCCGGTCGCCGCGGCGCGCGGGTACCAGAGTTCCCAGGTTTCGAGTGCGCTCATGGATGCGTCCTCCCGGTATGCAACATGGTTGGCCCTTATATTAGCAGGATCGGGACCAGACCGCTCGGCGCCTTAACCTTCCTCCATAAGCGACGTTTACGCATCGCGAGGCTGCGAATAAGCAGACTAATGTCAATAACCTTCGCGTTCTTCGCGGCTTCGCGGTGAGCTTGTGTGAAGGCTACCGCTCGGTCCTCCCAGCCAGGCCGGTTATGGGCTATAATAGGGCCAGAGAACCGCGCGGCTATGGGAGCCGGGCGGGGTAGTATCTCCAGAGGAGGAGCGTAACAATGCTGTTACAGCGGGTGTATCAGGACGGCCTGGCCCAGGCCGCGTACCTCGTGGGTTGTCAGGCGACCGGCGAGGCGCTGATCGTCGATCCCAACCGGCACATCGCGCAATATATGGCCGCCGCCGACCACGCCGGGCTGCGCATCGTCGCCGTCACCGAGACGCATATTCACGCCGACTTTGTCTCCGGTGCGCGCGAACTGGCGGCGGCCACCGGCGCGCGACTCTACCTGTCGGACGCCGGGCCGGATGAGTGGAAGTATGCCTATGCCGCGGGCGACGGCGCCACGCTGCTGCATGACGGCGACTCCTTCCGGGTCGGCAACATCCGCGTGGACGTGCGGCACACGCCCGGCCACACCCCCGAACACCTGGCGTTCGTGATCACCGACACGGCGGGCGCCGACCAGCCCATGGGCCTGCTCACCGGCGACTTCGTCTTTGTGGGCGATGTGGGCCGCCCCGACCTGCTTGAAAGGGCCGCCGGGATCGCGGGGACCGCCGAGCCGGGCGCGCGGCGCCTGTATGCCTCGTTGCAGGGCTTCCGCGCGCTGCCCGATTATTTGCAGATCTGGCCGGGGCACGGCGCGGGCAGCGCCTGCGGCAAGGCTCTGGGCGCGGTGCCGCAGAGCACGGTGGGCTATGAGAAGCGGTTCAACTGGGCTTTCCAGGCGGCCGATGAAGCCGAGTTCGTCGCCACCGTGCTGGCCGGGCAGCCCGAACCGCCGCCCTACTTCGCGCAGATGAAGCGCATCAACAAGGCCGGCCCCGCGCCCGTCCCGACCGCGCCCGCGCTGGCGGGCACCGCCGAGTCGCTGGCCGCCGCGCTCGCCGCCGGGATGCCGGTGGTCGATGTGCGCCCCGCCGACGCCTACGCGGCGGGCCATGTGCCGGGCACGATCAACCTCGCCGCCAGCTCCGTCTTCCTCACCTGGGCGGGCTGGCTGCTGCCCTATGATCGCCCGCTCGGCCTCATCGGCGACGCGCAGAGCGTGGCGGCAGCGCGCGCCGAACTGGCGCTGATCGGCCTGGACGCGGTCGCGGAAATCTGGACTCCCGATGTGATGGCCGCTAGGCCGGGCGCGACCTTCGCCCGCCGCCGAGCGGCGGATATCGGCGATGAGTCGCTGTGTGACCTGATGGTGCTCGACGTGCGCCGCCCCGACGAATACGCGGCGGGCCATCTGCCGGGCAGTCGCAACATCCCGCTGGGCCACCTGGCCGCGCGCCTGGACGAACTGCCCGCCGGGCGGCCCGTGCTGGTGCATTGCGCGGGCGGCGTTCGTTCGCCCATCGCCGCCAGCCTGCTGACCGGGCACGATGGGCGCCCCGTGGTCGAGATGCGCGACGGCTTCGACGGCTGGCGCGCGGCGGGCTTGCCGGTGGAACGCTGATCGGCCCGGACGGCGGCGGCCCGCGCCACCCGCCGATGTAGCCCACTTCCCTCCGCGGACTCCTTGCCGGAGCCGGATATGCGGTTATAATAGTGCTGTTCCTGTTTGCCGCCCCGGCTCCGTGGAGGCGGCAAGCCCGTGCTTGTGCTCTACCCATGCCGCCCCGGCGGCGCACAGAAAGGACCCCGACATGACCCCCGACGAACGCCGGCAGCAGATCGCGCTCTACGGCGACGCCTACCGCCTCTTGACGGCGGCGCTGGATGGGTTCCCGCGCGTCATGTGGCAGTTCCGCCCCGCCCCCGACCGCTGGACCATCCACGAGATCATCGTGCATATCGCCGACAGCGAGGCGAATAGCTATATCCGCTGCCGCAAGTTCATCGCCGAGCCGGGCAGCACCGTGCTGGGCTACGACGAAATGGGTTGGGCCACGGCGCTGCACTATCACGACCAGAGCACGGACGACGCGCTGGCCCTGTTCCAGCAGTTGCGGCATCACACCTACACGCTGATCCAGACGCTGGACCCCGCCGTCTGGGCGCAGGGCGGCCACCACACCGAGACCGGCCCGATGACCCTGGACGACTGGCTGGCGGTCTACGCGAGTCACATCCCCGACCATGTCGTGCAGATGCAGGCGGTGTACGTGGCCTGGCTGGCGCAGCAGGGATGATGCCTGCCTCTATGCGTCGATGAATTCATTAATTGCTTGTGAGTGGGGGTGAGCATGATACCAAATCCTCAGAACCTTCCTGACGATGTAATGAAGGAGTATGGCACGGTTGCGAATGAAGTGCTGACTCTGCGAATGAAATGGAATGTGTTTTTACAACTATATGGTAATGCGAGCAATGTAGAAACCTTGAATAGCTCGGCTCCTGGATTTTTCTATCTCTGCGAGGATGCGCTGGTGGATTCCATTATCGTGACGATCAGCCGCCTTACGGAGAAACCACAAACAGGATCCAAGCACAACCCCAAATTCAACCTTAGTTTACTACACCTTGTTGCTCGCGCACAGACAGGGATGGATGCTGATGCTGCAGATAAACTACAGAAAGCCGTTTCCAAAGTCAAACAGAAATATAATCGGTTCATTGAGGAAGAGAAGCTATTCGATTTGTCAAGCCGCCGCCAGCGTCTCCTTTAGCGTCACCGCTGGCGGCGGTTGGGGCGCCGCCCAGACCTTCGTCGCGTCATAACGGCCTCCGTTCTTTAACAACCGATAGGCCACGGTCAGCATTTTGCGCATCACCGCCATGAGCGCGCTCATTTTACTGACCCCTTGTCCCACCAGGTGCCGATAATACGCGGCGAAGGCCGAATCGGGCAGCGTCAAGCTGTGAACCGCCGCTAGGTAGAGTGCCCGCCGCACCCGCCCACTGCCGCGCTTGGAGACCTTGCGTTGCCCGCGCCACTTGCCGCTCTCGCGTACCCGGATATCCAGCCCGACATAGGCGACCGCTTGGTCACTGCGGCTGAAGCGCGCGACATCGCCCAATTCGGCCCGCAGCACCGCCGCCGTTCTCGGGCCAAACTCCGGCACGCTTTGCAGTCCCGCTGCGCCGCCGTCCGTCTGCAAGAGCGTCGCGATCTCGGCTTCCAACCCGGCCAGATGCTCCTGCGTATGGCCCAACTGGGCGCAGCGGATCTCCAAACTCCGCTCCCGCGCTTTGCGCGCAACCCCACTCGCCACGGTCTGCGCCGCTAACGTCAGCAGCCGCTGGGCCGTGCGTTCGCCGTACCGTTTGGGCGCGATCTCTTGGAGGCTCGTCGTGACTGCCGCTAGGCCCGCGTCTAGGAACGCCTGCGCACTGGGATAACGGCTGAGGAGCGCCCGGGCGGTGGGTCGGCAGGGATCGGCAAAGACCTGGGTAAACTCCGGGAAGAGCACGGTCAACAGGCCTTGAATCTCAACGTTATAGCGGGCCGCCTCTTGCGTTAGGCTGCTCATCATGCGCACCAATTCCCGATAGCTGGCGATTTGCTCGCCAGGGACATAGGCCGGGCGCACTTCATCGCTCAACAACAGCCGGGCAATGGTCATCGCGTCCACCCGGTCAGTTTTAGCGCGCAGGCCCCGTTGTTCCGCGAAGTGATGAGTCTGGCCGGGATGGAGCAGTTGGAGATGGTAGCCGTGCGGCTGGAGAAACGAGTACAGATTCTCCCAGTAGATGCCGGTGGCTTCCATGCCGATCAGGATGTGGTCGGCCGGCACCGGCAATTGGCTCAATTTCGCCGCGAGCGTGGCAAAACCGGGCGCATCATTGGTGAAGGTGGTGGCTTTGCCCACGGGGCGTTTGTCTGGGTGCAGGATGGCAACACTACAGGTGGCGCTCCCAATATCAATCCCGATCACATAAGATAGCATCCCAAGCTCCAACTAGGCCACCCAGCGTGGCAAGATACAACCGTATAAATAGGAGGGGAGACCCACCCGACCAGGGCGCACGGAAACTCACGAACGGATCGGCAGTCATGGAGGTGGCGGTGCCACCGGCGTGCTGCAACAAGCTGAATTGCCGTTCACAACCCTGGCAGGCGGGGAGCCGTCTATTCCCGTCGGTCATCGGCAACGCCGGGCCGGAAGTGTGTACTCAGGCTCTCCCACCATCCCAGTGTAGCACATCTGTTCAAGAGGGCCGTGTGCTCCCGGCCCTCTTATTATATGAGTGTGGTCATGCCGAACCGGTGCAGGCCATCAGCACCCGCAGCCGGAAGTGGGCGTCATTGCGGAAGCCAAACGCTTGCCGCTTAATCAACTTAATCTTGTTGTTCAGCCCTTCGAC
>JAICKM010000850.1 GCA_025927935.1 Chloroflexia bacterium
CAAGCGCGTGCTGCCCGGGGACGACGGGACCGAACTGGTGCTGGTGATCGACCAGTTCGAGGAGTTGTTTACCCTCGTCCCCGATGAGGAGGTGCGTCAGGATTTTATCGACAGCCTCTTCAGCGCCGTTGCCGATCCGCGCAGCCGCTTGCGTGTGGTGATCACGCTGCGCGCCGACTTCTACGACCGCCCGCTGCTCTATCTGCCCTCCAGCGAATTGCTGGGGCGGCGCACCGAGGTTGTGGGACCTCTCACGGCCCAGGAGATCTACGCGGCGATCACCGGCCCCGCCGAGCGGGCCGGGCTGGAGTTGGAGAGTCGTCTGGTTCCCACGATCCTCCAGGACGTGGGCGAGCAGCCGGGCACGCTGCCGCTGCTGCAATACGCCCTCACCGAACTGTACGAGCGGCGCGACGGGCACCGGCTGACGCTGGCGGCGTACCAGGCCAGCGGGGGCGTGTTTGGGTCGCTCGCCGGGCGGGCCGAGAGTCTCTACGCGGCGCTGACCGGGGCCGAGCAGACAGCGGCGCGGCAGCTTTTCCTGCGGCTGGTGGCGTTGGGCGAAGGTGTGGAGGACGCGCGTCGCCGCGTGCCGCTGTCCGAACTGGTGTCCGCGGCCCGCGATGAGGATGCCCTGCACCGCGTGCTCGACCGGTTCGGGCGTTACCGTATGCTGACGTTCGACCGGATGCCGCGGACCAACGAGCCGACGGTGGAGGTGGCGCACGAGGCGCTGCTGCATAGCTGGGGCCGTCTGCGTGACTGGTTGCGCGATAGCCGGGAACTGTTGCAGACGGAGCGCCGCTTGCTGGCCGCGGCGGACGAGTGGCAGGCGGCGGGCCAGGATGCGAGTTTCCTGGCAAGCGGGGGGCGGCTGGCGCAGTTTGCCGGACTCGCAGAGGAGTCCGGACAACCGGAGAAACCGGCGTTGACGAGTGAGGAGCAAGCATACCTGGCGGCCAGCCTGGAAGATCAACGGCGGCAGGCGGAGGAGGAGGCGGCGCGACGGACGCGAGAAGTCGCTTTACAGAAGCGATCCGCCAACCGGCTGCGCTACCTGGTGGCGGCGCTCACGCTCTTTCTCGTCGTGGCGACCGGGCTGGCGCTGCTGGCCGAGGGGCGGCAACAGGAGGCCCAGGCCAACCTGACTCATTCAGATGCTTTGCGCCTGGCGGCCGAAGCGAATGGCCTGCTGCAGACGGGCGGTCCCGCCGAACTGGCCGGCTTGTTGAGCGTGCGCGCCATCCGCACCCAGTATTCGCCGCAAGGGGACGCCGCACTGGAGGCCGCCGCCCGGCTCACCTACCCCGTGCGCCGGTTCGCCGGCTTCACCGACACCGTCTGGGTCTCCACCTTCTCGCCCGACGGCAAGATCTTGCTGGCCCAGAGCGACACCGCGACACGCGAGTGGGATGTGGCTACCGGGCGCCAGATTGCTGTCCTGCCCTTCAGCGGCAACAACCTGGCCTTTTCGCCCGACGGGCGGGCGATCCTTGGCCCGCAGAACGACGGCACCATCCGCATCTGGGATACCCAGGCCCTGACCGTCACGCAGGTGCTGACCGCGCCGCGCGCCCCCGGCGGGAAGCCCGCGGCGCTGGTGGAGGCCTTCTACTCGCCCGACGGGCACTATATCGCCGCGAACGGCACGGACAAGACGGTGCGGGTGTGGGACGTTGCCGGCGGCCGGCAGATGCAGGTCTTCCCGCTGGAGAGCAATTTAACCAGCGCGCTGGCCTGGTCTCCCGACAGCAAATATATAGTCGCCGGTGCGGAGGACAATTTTGCACGGGTCTGGGACGTGTTAAGCGGGCGGCTGGTGCAAAGCTTCAACAAAGGGCTGGCGCCCGGCGCGGGGGCCGGCGTCGTGGCCGTCGCCTACGCTCCGGACGGCAAGACCCTGGCGACCGATGGGCCGCACAACAACGTGCTGCTCTGGGATGTCGCCACCGGCGCCCAGCTCCGCGAATTCGTGGGGCACACCGGCCCAGTCTGGAGCGTGGCCTTTTCCGCCGGCGGCCAAACGCTCTTGACCGGGGCGGGCGATGGAACGGCTCGCCTCTGGGATCCCGCGACGAGGCAGCAGCTGCAAGTGTTCCGCGGACCACCCGCCATGGTGGAAGGCACGGTCGACGCCGCCTTCTCGCCCGACGGCACGCATGTCGCCACCGACTACTTCACCGGCGAGGTGATCCTGTGGAATGCCACGCGCCACCCCGATCCGCCCATCCTCAGCCGCAGCGGCCCCGTGGCGAGCGTCGCGTTCTCCGCCGACGACCGGACGGTCCTCACCGGCAGCTATGACGACCGGACGGCGCGGTTGTGGGACGCGGGCAGCGGCGCCCAGTTGCCGCTGGAGTTTCCCGGCCCGCAGGGCAGCACCGTGAACAGCGCCGTCTTCTCGCCCGATGGGCGCTATGTGCTCACCGCCAACGGCCGCCCGGACAAAGCGGCGCATATCTGGGACATCCACACCGGCGCCGAGGTGCGCGCTTTCCCGGTCAATGCAATCGTCGACCAGGCCGTCTACTCGCCCGACGGCAAGACGGTGCTGACCGGCAGCAGCGATAAGACAGCACGCTTGTGGGACGCCGCGACGGGCCGGCAATTGCACGTCCTCACCGATACCGCACCGGTCTACGCCGTGGCCTACGCGCCTGACGGGCGGACGGCGCTGACCGGCAGCGCCGATGGGCACGCCCGGCTCTGGGATGTGCAATCGGGGACCGAAATCCGCCAGTTCGCCGGGCACCGCGATAACGTCGAGGATGTGGCTTACGCGCCCGACGGCCGGCGGGTACTGACGGGCAGCAGCGACGGCACGGCGCGCCTGTGGGATCTGCAGACGGGCGCCGTGCTGGGTGTCTTTTCCACGAACA
>JAICKM010000900.1 GCA_025927935.1 Chloroflexia bacterium
AGGAGAACAGACAATGATGCAACTCGACGACCCGCAGGCTGCGAACTCCCCCGCCGAGCAATCAGGCCAGGTAGCCCCTCATGCGATCACCCTCGCGGATGGCACCGCCATCGTCGTGCGCGGGATTCGCCCGGAGGATGCGCCGGCCCTGCGCCGCTTCCACAGCCGGCTCAGCGCCCAGGCGATCTACCACCGCTTTTTCGCCTGGCTGCCCGAACTCTCGGAGGAACGCGCCGAGTATTTCACCCACCTCGATCCCGCCTACCGCCAGGCGCTCGTGGCCCAGGACCCCGACCAGCCGGACGAGCTCATCGGCGTCATCCGCTACGACCGCGCGCCCGGCACCGACCGGGCCGAGTATGCCGCCGTGCTGACTGACCGCTGGCAGGGGCGCGGCCTGGGCCGGCGCATGACCCGCGAATTGATCCAGACCGCCTGGGGGCAGGGCATCCGCTACCTCGACGCCTATATCCTGCCCGATAACCGCCCCATGCGCCAGTTGTTGGCCCACATGGATCTCCCCATGACGGTGCGCTGGGAAGACGAGATGATCCACGTGGAACTCGATCTCAACGAGATCCAGCAGCCGGACAGCTACCCCATCGGCTAATGCGTGGGTGCCGGCTCCAGCCTATCGTGATCCCTGTAGGGGCCGGTTGCCAACCGGCCTGGCCCGTCCATAGCGCCCGGCTAACGCCGCCGCTCCAGATCGGCGATCGCCGTGGTGACGGCGGGATCGGGCGGGGCCAGGGCCAGCGCCTCCAGCAGCAACTCAATTTTGCGCGGGTCGCGCTCTGCCGCGGCCACCTCCAGCAACAGCGCCTGCTCGGCGGGCTGCCGCCGCGCCACGATGCTCGTCACCAGGTAGCGGTACACGGCGTACCGGCGCGTGGTGCGCAGAAAGTCAGTAAGAAACGCATTCTGGGTGGCGCGCGCCTCGTGCGCCAGCAGCAGGTCGAGCACCCCGATCAGCACAAACTCGTCGTCCGTGGCGCCGTAGCGGGCCAGCAGATCGGCCAGCACCGCCGCCGGGGTGCCGGCCAGGTGCTTCAAGCATTCCGCCCAGACCTCGGAGATCGCGTGGGCCAGGTCCAGCACATACCCGTAGAGCGGCAGCAGTTCGCCCTGGCCGCCCAGCAAGCGCGCCGCCGTGACCGCCGGCTCGCCCGACATCCGCGCAGTGTGCGGGTCGGTCAACAGCCGCACGGCGTGGTAAACGGCCACGCCGGGGTCCCATTCGGCGAGCAGCGCCAGACCCGCGGCGCGCAAGCCCCCGGCGCTCTCCGCCCGCGTCGGCGGCAAAAACTCATAGGTGGTCAGCGCGCGCTCGGCGAGCGCACCATCCGGCGCCAGGCTGATCGGCAAGAGCGCCTGGAGGATATGGCTGCGGATCTGGCAGCCGGGATCGCGCTTCACCCCATCGGCGGCATAATACTCGTACAGGTCGAGCAACACGGGCCGCGCCGCCGGCGCCTCGGCCGCCGCCACCACCGCCAGCGCCTCCGGCACCACGCGCACGCTGCGCTCCCCGGCTAGCAAATCGAGCGCATACTGCACCTGTTCCGCGGGCCGATCCGCCAGCGCCCGCAGTTGCGCCAGCGCCGCCGTCTGTTTCGCGCCTTTGGTCATCCTCCTGCCCCTCCCGATGCATCTACACCCGCATCTCCAGTAGCGTTAAGATACCGATCCACGTCCTGTCCGTCAAGCTTATTACGCACCGCGAAGGCGTGCAGGGCGCGAAGAACAAGACTAATATAAAGAACCTTCCCGTTCTTCGCGTCTTCGCGGCGAACTTATAAACGGATTCAAGACGCGCCTGTTGCAGATCGCCGGGAATTGGCGCATACTAGCGGCGCCTATTCTTGTGTCCCAGCGTGGTGAGGATGCCTCTATGAAAGACCCCGTAACCCGGCCCGCAGGCCGTACCGGAACGACACCGCGCGACGTACCGTCCGGCCCCAGCCGCCCCCGCCCCACGACCATCCCCGAAGTGATCCAGGAGATGACGCGGCGCTGGCGTGAATTGCAGCGCCGCCGCGATTGGCGCGCCGTCTTTGCCAAAAGCTATCTGCGCACCACCGAGCAGATCCAGGCCACGGCGCAGCAGGCCGGTAGCTTCGAGAATCCCGCCTGGATGGTCCAACTCGACTGCGACTTCTCCCAGCGCTACTTCACGGCCATTGATGGCTGGGACGCCGGGACCGGCTGCCCGCCGGCCTGGGCCGTGGCCTTTGAGGGCGATCGCGTGAAGCGTACGCTCGTCTTGCAGGATCTTCTCCTGGGCATGAACGCGCACATCAACTTCGACCTGCCCTACGCGCTCGACGCGACAATCCCGCCCGACCTGCCCGAGGCGGCCCTGGCGCCCTACTTCCGCGACCACACCCGCATGAACGCCTTGCTCGCCCGCACCGTCAAAGCGGTCGGCCAGGCGACAAGCGAATACGACCCGGCCATCGGCCTCGCGGACGCGGAGCTAGGCCCCGGCGCGGAGGAAGGGGTGGCCCAGTTGATCAGCGTCTGGCGCGCCCGCTCGTGGGCACACTTTCTCCTGCTCCGCCGGGCGGGCGACCGCGCCGAGATCGAGCAAATGATCGAGCAAACGGCGCACGACTACGGGCTGCTGTTGCTCCAACTCCAGCAGGTCGCGCCCTACCTCTACT
>JAICKM010000388.1 GCA_025927935.1 Chloroflexia bacterium
TGAGCAGAAAGAGACCCGGTGGATTATCACCGCGATGATACAGCATGACCTCTACCATGCGGGCGAGATCAACCACCTGCGCTCCTTGCACCGGCAGACTGACCGCTGGGCTTACGATACAGGCTGAGGCCGTCCGCATATCGCCGCTGCTCTACGATCCATAAAATATTGCACGTCCAAATTTTCTTGATTAACTCACTGCTTATTCTGCGGCGATGCCGGCAGCCTGTTAGGGGAGGGAGATCCTATGCAACGCATCGCGGTGGCCGGCGCAACCGGTGTGCTAGGACGGGCGCTGGTGCCGCTGTTGCTGGCGGCGGGCTATGAGGTGCGCGCGCTCACGCCCTCGACGGTGAAGGCCGCCGATCTGGCGATGGCAGGAGCGGAGGTGCTGGAGTGCGATTTGCTCGCCCCGAGCAGCGTGGCCCGGCTGCCGGATCTGGTGGCCGGTTGTGCCGCGGTCGCGCATATCGCCACCGCGATCCCGCGCAATTCCCGCGCGCCGGGCGCCTGGGACGTGACCACCCGGCTACGCACCGAGGGCACGCGCCGCTTGCTCGATGCCGCGCTGACGGCCGGGGTCCGGCGCTATATCCAGCAGAGCATTGTCATGGCCTATCCCGACGGCGGTGACCAGGTGCTGGACGAAGCTACGCCGCTGGATCCCTCACCGGCCCGCGCTTCCACTTGCGGCCCGGTCATCACCATGGAAGGCATGATCCGGGAGATGCCGCCGTCGCGCCTCGCCTGGTGCATCTTGCGTGGCGGCGTGTTTGTCGGACCGGGCACCTTCCAGGACGGCATTATCGCCAGGCTGCGCGCCGGAACCGAGGTCGTGCCGTGTGATGGTCGCAGTTTCGTCTCGCTGGTCCATGTGGCCGACATGGCGGCGGCGATCCTGGCCGCCGTGCGCCATGCGCCGGGCGGGTCCACCTTCAACATCAACGCCGATCCCTTGCGCCAGGGCGCCTACCTGGACGAACTGGCGGCGCGCAGCGGCGCCCCGCCGCCGCTCCGCGACCCTACCCGCCCGTGCCCGCCCTCCTTTCGTTGCAGCAACGCGGCGGCTCGTGCGACCTTACATTGGGCGCCGGAACACGGCATCTGGCCGTCCTGACTGGCAGATTAGGGAACCAATCGTGTATAATCGTGAAGACTTACCGCATTGGGCGAGAAAGGTCTGCCGCTAACCCAGGATCGTTATGTACCGAGTTACCGCATCGCAAATCAATATCGGCGCCCGAACGTTCACCAGCCGGTGGGCTACCTTCGACTTCATCCTGCTCCTTTCCACCCTGGCCGCGTGCGCTTTCGGCGTGGCCATGGTCTATAGCGCCACCCACGGCCTGGGGCCGGAGCCGTTGTCCTGGTCCAACCTGGCCGTGCAGCACGCCTTCAAGGCGCTGATCGGCTTCGTGCTGATGCTCATGCTCACCCAGGTGGAATACCACATGCTGGCGAGCTTCGTCTGGCCGCTCTACGCGGGCATGGTGGGGTTGCTGGCCCTGACCACGGCGCTGGGGCACACGGCGGGCGGCGCCACGCGCTGGTTTAAGCTCGGCGATTTGCCGGTGCAGCCCAGCGAGATCGCCAAACTCGTGCTGGTGCTGACCCTGGCGAAGTATCTCAGCGACAACGAAAAACGCACCGACCGTATCACCGTCTATATCGGCAGCCTGATTATCGCCGGAATCCCCATGGCGTTGATCTTCAGCCAGCCCGACCTGGGCACGGCCAGCGTCTGCGGCGTGATCTGGTTGGTCATGGTCGTGACGGCGCGTTTGCGCTGGATCTTTCTCGCCGGCTCGGTGGTGCTGGGCGTCCCGGCGGCGTGGGGTGCCTGGACCTACCTGATCACTACGATGCCCGACAAGTTCCAGTACATGCAGGACCGTCTGCTGATCTTCTTGCACCCGGAAAGCGATCTGTACGGGCAGGGCTATAACATCCTACAGGCGCGGATCAGCATCGGGGCGGGCGGCTTGTTCGGCAAGGGCTTTTTGGCCGGCACGCAGAGCCAGTTGCACTTTTTGAAGGTGCAGTACGCCGACTTCATCTTCTCGGTGATCGCTGAGGAGTTTGGCCTCATCGGCTGCCTGGCGTTGATCGCGCTGCTCTACGTGATCGTCATCCGCTATCTGCACATTGCCATGAACGCGCCCGACAGCTACGGCACCTTGATCGCCGTGGGCCTGGCGACCTGGCTGGGCATGCATATCTTCGTCAACGTGGGCATGAATCTGAGCCTGATGCCGGTGGTCGGCATCCCGCTGCCGTTTATCAGCTATGGCGGGTCGTCCATGCTGAGCTTGCTGGCAGCACAGGGACTCTTGCAAAGTATCGCGCTCCGCTCACGCAAAGTCATATTCGGGTGATTCGCGCGCCGCGTGGCGCATCCATCTGTCATCTTTCGGGGGGGTTGCGGGAATGTCGGGCATGAATTTCATGGACTCGTTGCGCAAGGGGTTGGACCGGGCCGGATTCGAGGCCGACAAGCTGATGCGTTATAACCGGGTGCGCGCCGAGGCCGGGCGCCTCAATATCCAGGCGCGCGAGCAGATCCAGGCCCTGGGCGAGCGCGCGCTGGCCCTGCACAAGGCCGGCACGCTGCGCGACAGCGAACTGGAGGCCCTGGCCCGCGATATCACGGATTTGCAGAGCCGCGCCAAGCAGAAGGAAGACGAGGCCAACGCCATCCAGACCGAGGATTGGGTCGAGCCGCCCGACGCTATCCCGGCGGCGCCCCCGCCCGCGGCGCCGGTCCAATCGGCGCCGCCGTCCCCCGCACCCAGTTATGCGCCTAGCTACACGCCTGCGCCGCCCACGCCGAGCTATACACCGCCCGCGCCACCCGCGCCGGCCTCCAATTATCCGGCGCGCCCGCTACCGCACCTGGAGGACCAGGGCACCCGCCGCGTGCCTGCGCCCGGCCAGACCGACTATTGCCAGAACTGCGGCGCCCCGTTGCGCCCGCACGCCGCCTTTTGCGCCCAGTGCGGCGTGCGCGTGTAATCGCACCGCCCGCTGCCGCGCTGCTGCCGCCTGCCGGGTGGTGCCGGCCCATGACCGGAAGGAATCGCTGATTTATGCTGACTACAGAAGAAGTCGCGCATGTGGCCCGCCTGGCCCGGCTCGACCTGGCGCCCGACGAAATGGAAACCATGCGCCGCCAGCTTTCGTCGGTGCTCGACCATATCAACCGCTTGAACGAGGTGGACACCTCGGCCATCCCGCCCACGGCGCAGGTGTTCGCCCTGCGCGACGTGGTGCGCGCGGACACGCCGCGGCCCCCGTTCCCGCAGGCGGTGATGCTGGCGAATGCCCCCGCTGCCGCCGACGGCTGTTTCAAAGTGCCCGCCGTGCTGGATACCGAGGGCTAAGCCGATGGATAGCACCGATCTCAGCTATCTGGCGCTCCACGAGGTGCGTGCCCTGCTCGACCGGGGCGAAGTCTCCAGCCTGGAACTGACCGACGCCTGCCTGGCGCGCATGGCGGCGGTGGATGGAGCGGTACACGCTTTCCTGACTGTCACCGACGAACTGGCCCGCGCCCAGGCGCGCGCCTCGGATACCCGCCGCGCCAACGGCGTGGTCCTCAGCCCGCTCGACGGCATCCCGATGAGCCTCAAGGACATCCTGGTGACGGCGGGCATCCGCACCACCGCCGGGTCGCGCATGCTGGAGAACTTTGTGCCGCCCTATAACGGTACGGTTGTGCAGCGCCTGCTCGACGCGGGCGCGGTGTTGTTGGGCAAGGTCAACCAGGACGAGTTCGCCATGGGGTCGAGTACGGAGAACTCGTATTTCGGCCCCACGCGCAACCCCTGGGATCTCACCCGTGTGCCGGGCGGCAGCAGCGGCGGCTCGGCGGCGGCGGTGGCGGCCGGTATGGGCTACTTCAGCCTGGGCACTGATACCGGCGGCAGCATCCGGCAGCCCGCCGCGCTGTGCGGCGTGGTCGGCGTTAAGCCGACCTACGGGCGGGTGTCCCGCTCCGGCGTGGTCGCTTTCGCCAGTTCGCTCGACCAGATCGGCCCGTTCGCGCGCAGCGCGCGTGACGCCGCCCTGGTGCTGGGCGTCATCGCCGGGCAGGATCCGCTGGATGCGACCACCGGACCGGAGCCGGTCGACGATTATGCGGGCGCGCTGACCGCCGATTTGCGCGGCTTGCGGGTGGGCGTGCCCCGCGAATACGCTGTGGATCGCTTGCCCGCTGAGGTAGGCGGGCCAGTGCGGACAGCCATCGCCCAGTTCGAGGCGTTGGGCGCGACGATACAAGAGGTGAGCCTGCCGCACTCCGAATACGCCCTGGCTGCCTACTATATCATCGCGCCTGCCGAGGCGAGCGCCAACCTGGCCCGCTATGACGGGGTAAAATATGGGTTCCGCGCCGAGGCCACCGGCGCTGGCGCCGACGGCGCCGGGGTGGACCTGATGTCCAGGACGCGCGGCGCAGGCTTCGGCGCGGAAGTCAAGCGGCGCATCATGCTCGGCACCTATGGGCTTAGCTCCGGCTACTATGATGCGTACTATAAAAAGGCCCAACAGGTGCGCACCCTGGTCGCTCAGGACTTTGCCGACGCTTTCACGGAAGTGGATCTGCTGCTTGGCCCGACATCCCCGACGCCCGCCTTCCGGGTGGGTGAGGTGGATGATCCGTTGCAGATGTACTTAATGGATATTTATACGATCCCCGCGAATCTGGCCGGCATCTGTGGGGTGTCGGTGCCCTGTGGCTTCGCGGGCCGGCTGCCGATCGGCCTGCAAATCCTGGCGCGGCCGTTCGCGGAGGCAACGCTCTTGCGTGCGGCGCACGCCTATGAGGAGTCGACGCCCTGGCACCTGCGCCACCCGGAACTCCCGGTGGCCGCCGGCGGATTTGACCCATCGTAGGTCCGTTCATGTCGTTTGTACCGCCGCGGCGCCATAGCTGACGCACCTTTTGGCGCTAGTTGCCGGTACGCAACCTACATTATCTGTACTCGGAAAGAAGGACGGTTTTATTCATGCTTCAGCACCACCCTTCCCAACGTACCCTTCGCCGCGGCCTGACCCTGCTGGCCGGCGTGGTACTGGTGACGCTGCTCGTGCCCACAGGATGGTCCGCCCCGGCCCTGGCCGCGCTGCCCGCGCAGGCGCCCGGCCCCCAGGATAGCGCGCAATACTTCCCAACCACTGCCCACCAGGTGAGCGGCCCGCTTCTCGACTTTTACCGCCGCGCGGGTGGGACGGATCGCTTCGGCGCCCCGCTGACCGAACAGTACCAGGACGGGGCGCAAGTTTACCAGATCTTTGAGCGCGGCGCGCTCCAGCTTGATAAGCAGAGCGGCACCGTGAGTGCGCGGGCGCTCGGCAAGGAGCTGGTCGCCGGGCGGGCCGCCGATGCGCCGGTCTCGGTGGGCGCCAACGGGCCGGATGGCCTGTTCGTCATGGAAACCGGGCACACCGTGGGCCGCGCTTTCGCGCCCTACTGGCAGAAAGCCGGTGCCTGGGACCGCCTGGGCAAGCCGATCAGCGAGCAATTGGTCGAAGGGGACCGCGCGGTCCAGTACTTCGAATTCGGCAAGCTGACGGCGGACCCGACGGCGCCCTCCGGTATGCGTGAGCAACTGCTCGACAGTGTCCGCGCCGCCGGATCGCCTTTCGCGCCCGCCGCGCGGGCCGCAGATGCCGGGGCGCTGTTTGTGGCCGCCACCGGCCACAGCATCGCCGGGGGGTTCCGGGAAGTATACCAGGCGCTGGGCGGGGACGCCTCGTTCGGTGCGCCGCTGACCGATGAAGTGCTGGAGAACGGGTTGATGGTTCAATACTTCAGCGCGGGCAAGCTTTCCTGGTCCGGCGCCCGCCCCGCCGGGCACCAGGTGCAGGTCGAAGCCGTGGGCAAGGAGTGGATGGCGACCCACAGCGTGCCCGCCGCGGCGTTGCAGCCGGTGGCCGCGCCCGTGGCTACCCCGACCGCGACCCCTGCTCCGGCGGGTGGCGTGACGGTACCCGCGGGCTGGAAGCTGGTCGCTCAGGGGCAAACGACGTACAAGGGATCCAGCGCGGCGCGCACGAAAAACATCGTGCTGGCGGCCCAGAAACTCGACGGCGTGACGGTACCCGCGGGCGGCGTGTTCTCTTTTAACCGCAGCCTGGGCGACGACACCGAAAAGGCCGGCTTTGTGGAGGCGCTGATCATCTACAACGGGCGGACGATCGAAGGCATCGGCGGCGGCATCTGCCAGGTCGCCAGCACAGTCTTCCGCGCGGCCTTCAATTCCGGCTTCGACATCATCGAGCGCCACCCGCACAGCTACCGCGTTTCGTGGTATGAGCCGCCGGTCGGCTTCGACGCCACCGTTTTCTCGGACGAGGGCGTGGACCTGCGCTGGCGCAACAATCTGCCCGCGCCGATCCTGATGCGCACCGCTATCGACAACAAGGCGGGCACGGTGAGCGTCATGATCTACAGTGCCGCCCAGCAGCCGTTTACCGTGAGCTTTGACGGCCCCTATACCGCCAACCGCAAGCCGCACGGCGACCCGATCTACGAGAACGACCCGACCTTGCCCGCGGGCAAGGTTGTGCAGGTGGAGCACGCCAAGGACGGCCTCGACGTGACCGTCTACCGCGTCATCACCGATAAGGCCACCGGCAAGGTTCTGCGCAAGGACAA
>JAICKM010000866.1 GCA_025927935.1 Chloroflexia bacterium
CCACCCGGTATCCGTGTTGCGCAGGCTGCCCCGCTGATATAGCTGCTTCAGCATGAACGGCGGTATGGTCGGCATCCGTCTCTCCCTCTTGTTTGCTGGTGCTGCGGAGGTGGCCGGTCGCCACCTCCGCATGTCGTTATCCACATTGGCGCGGGATCTTATCCCCAATTTTCCACATTTTGCCCTGAATTATCCACAGGATCGCGGGAGTTATCCACAAGCCGGCAGATCCACGGCTCCCGCCGCCGCGAGGGTCACGCCCAGCAGGCCGGCGATCTGGGCCGTATGTTCGCGTTCGTGTTCCAACATGCGCCGCAACAGCTTACGCACGTTCCAGCGCTCGCCGTCGTGCAAGAAAATGCGCCCATAATCGTCGTCGGGCAGGCTGCGGATCTGCTGCACCGCTGCCGCGCGCACGTCCTCCAGCCGGTCGAGCGGGGCGGCGGCCTCCTGCGTGCCGGTGGGTGGTCCCAGCAGCCGGGTGTAGGCCCGCTCCGTGGCGGCCAGGTGGGCCAGGATGCCGCCCACCGTCCCGGCGGGGCCGGGCGCGAGCATGGCGGCGGGCAAGTCGCCCACCAGGTCGAGCAGATCGCGCCGGGTGTAGGTCAGGCGCTCAAGGCAGCCGGCCACGGCCTGCCGGCTCAGCGGCGCGACCTCGTACTCGAACAAGGCGCGCGGCCCGGGCGTGTCGCTCTGCACCGTTTCGATGACGCCGAGCGAGACTTCGCCCAGGCCGGCGGGACCGGGGGCGGGCGCCCCGTGGCGCCGCAGCCAGGCCCAGTAGGCGGGGATCGCCGGGAGCAAAGCTTGCAGCGCCACCCAGGGATCGTCCGCCGTGGCGTAGCAGCCAGGCAGGTCGGCCACATGGGCCATGCTCCAACCGCCGGTATCCGATTCGAGACAAACGGCGTAACGCATACGGTGATTATACTCGCTACCGGCGCCAGGCACAAACCGGACAATAGTGTACCCATGTTTTGCGGGTCAGAAATAGACAGAAAATGGGTAGTAGCTGTTTATAGCCCACATTTGCTATAGACTCTGGGCCCGCCGGTCTGCTACCATCCTTCCATAAACACCGTGCCGCTCCGCCGCGGGAACCCACCGGGACCATGCCGCGGCAGGTGGTCACAATAACATATAAAAGGCGCTTCTTCTATAGACAGGCCACAGCCCGTTTGGTACTATAAATCCAGCCTGACCGGGTTTGTGAACCTGGTGGGCCGGCAGCCCAACGGTCTGCTGCTCGCACAGCCCCTCTTAGCTCTCCTCCGGAGAGCGACGAGTGCAAAAGGAGAACCCGTGCACTACGCCCACACGTCCGAACCCGCTCTATCCTCATCCCGCACCACCGTTGCCGTATCGTTACACTCATCCCGAAACTTGCGCCGGACTCTGCTGACCTGTGCGCTGGCCCTGGTGTTTGCGCTGGCCCTGATTGCGCCCCTGGCGACCGTGCCCAGCCGGGCCAAGGCGGCCCCCTTGCCGGCCCCGGCCAACGCCGGCGAGGTGTTGGCCTTCCCGGCCACCGGCCATTCGATCAAGACGGCGGCCTTTGTGCGGTTCTTCCAGGCCCACGGCGGGGTGCAAACCTTCGGCTACCCGCTGACCGAGGAAATGACGGAGAATGGGCGCGCGGTGCAATATTTCGAGCGCCAGCGCTTTGAGTACCATGCGGAGAACGCGGGCAGCGCCTATGAAGTGCTGTTGGGGCGCCTGGGCGACGAAGCCAGCCGGCCTAAGCAGCCGTTCGCCACGTCGGCGCCGTTCGCGAGCACCGCGACGCGGGTGTATGTGCCGGAGACGCACCACGCGCTGGCCGAGCCGTTCCTGAGCTACTGGCGCACCCACGGCGGCGTGGCGATTCTCGGCTACCCGATCTCGGAAGTGGTGAACGAGGGCGGGATGCAGGTGCAGTACTTCGAGCGTGCCCGCTTCGAGCGTCACCCGGAGAACGCCGGCAGCCCCTACGAAGTGCTGCTGACCCAGTTGGGCAAGCAGGCGTTGGAGCAGCACGGGGGGGCCGCGGCGTCCGCGGCGTCCGCGGCCCCCGCCGCGCCCCCCGCGCCGCAGATCAACGGGCTGGAAGACAGCCTGCTGCGTCAGATCAACGCGGCGCGCACCCAGGCCGGCCTCAGCGCCGTGCCGCTCGACAGCCGCCTGATCGCCCTGGCCCGTGACCGCTCCGCCGATATGGCGAACCGCGGCTATTTCGATCACCACACGCCCGACGGCAAGACGTTCCTCGATATGCTCAAGGCGCGCGGGGTGCCGTTCACCATGGCGGGCGAGATTATCGCCGAGAACAACTATCCCGGCGACCAGACGGCGAATCAAGCCTACCAGGGCTTCATGAACAGCAGCGAGCACCACCGCATCATCATGATGGGCAACTGGACGGCGGCGGGCGTCGGCCAGGCGGTGGACGGCAAGGGGATGTACTACTACACGGTCATCTTCTCGCAAGGTACGCGCTAACCTTCTACCGCACAGCAAGGGCGCCGGGATCGCGATCCCGGCGCCCTTGCTTTTTGCCTCCATCCCGCATCTTGTCACTCTGAACGCAGTGAAGAGTCACCTCTCGTTGGGTCACAAACGAGATGCCTCCGCCCGCGTTGCCTCGGCTTGCGTCTTGTCACTCTGAACGCAGCGAAGAGTCTCCGTCTCGTTGGGTTACAAACGAGATGCTTCCCCCGATTCTACCGAGCATTGTGACTCTGCGCGCAAGGAAAGGTCTCATCTTGTCTCCAAACGAGACGAGACTCTGAGCGCAGCGAAGAGTGACACGGGCGACCATGCCGGGCC
>JAICKM010000780.1 GCA_025927935.1 Chloroflexia bacterium
CACCCCCACCTGGCCCAGATTTACGACGCGGGCACCGAGAACGGCACGCCCTACATCGTCATGGAGCGCGTGCCCGGCGCCCCACTCGACCCCGACCGGCGCCTGGCGCCCGCGCTGGCCGTCGATCTAGGCGCGCAGGTCGCCGGGGCGCTGGCCTTCGTCCATGACCACGGGCTGCTGCATTGCGACATCAAGCCGGCCAACCTGCTCATGGACCCGGCAGGGCAGGTTAAACTGGTGGATTTCGGCGTGACCTGCCCCGTGGATGAGCAGGCGCCCCCCGCCGGCCTGCCCGGCGAGGCAATCGGCGCCACCTTGCGCCTGCCGGCGGCGCACGCTAGCCCCGGCCTGTTGCCCTACCTGGCGCCGGAGCGACTGGTGGGCGGCCCGCCCACCCCGGCGGGGGATATCTATAGCCTGGGCGCAATCCTCTACACTGTCCTGGCTGGGCGGCCGCCTTTCCTCGGCACGACGCCGGAGGAGATCGCCGCGGCCCAACGCGCCGGGGCGCCGCCCGCCTTGCGCGACCGGAATCCCGCCGTGCCGCCCGCCCTGGAGGCCGCCGTGGCCCGCGCCGTCGCGGTGGATCCGGCGCAACGCTTTGCCACGGCCCGCGATATGGAAGCCGCGTTGGAAGCCGTTCGCACGGAGAGCCGGGCGCATACCGCCGCCGTGGCCGCGCCGGCGCCGGTGGTCTTTGCGCCGTCCGATGTCACCGTGGCGAACCCCGTGCCGCCCAACACGGAAAGTACAGTGGCGAATCCGCTGCCGGCGTCCAGCGCCATGCCGCTCGCCGTACCGACCGGCGTCGCCGCCACGGCGCCCGCGCCCTACCGCCCCGTGATCACTCCGGAGCGGCCTGTGGCCCCGCCCACGGGCGCGAACAGACGGCAACGCTGGGCGCTGCCCGTGGCCGCCGTGGTCCTGCTACTGGCGCTGCTGGCCGCGGGCCTGGCGCTGGCTGGGCGCGGCCGGCAACCCACCCAGGCGGCTGCGCCACCCGCCACGGCCCAACCGGCGGGGACGGTCCCGGCGGCCCGGCCCGCGCCGCAGTTCATGGGGCTGACGCTGGATCAGGCGCGCGCCGCCGCCCAGCAGGACGGCTGGACCCTGGTCGAAGCGCCGGCCGTCTACAACAAATCGGTGCGCGCCGGGCTAATCCTGGCACAGCAGCCGGAATCGGGCACGCCTATCGCCCCCGGCGCACTCATTACCATCACCGCCAGCCTGGGCGCCCAAGCCGCCGCGCCGACGCCCGCCCCCGCCGTGAACAACAACCCCACCCCCGCCCCACCCGCTGCCGGGGGCACCGGGAATGGGGACGGCAACAAGGACAAAGGGAACGGGAACGACAAGGGCAAGGGCAACGACAAAGGGAAAGGCAACGACAAGAATAAGTAGCCGGGGCACCGGATGCGCGAGCGGGGTGGCATTGCCACCCCGTTCGTCTTTTAGGCGCCGGTGATCCCCTGGCAGCGGGGGCAGAAATGCGTGCCCCGCCCGCCGACCACGATACGCTCAATCGGCGTGCCGCAGCGCGCGCAGGGCTGTCCGGTCTGCCCATAGGCGAAGAGTTGTTCCTGGTTGTTGCCCTTTTCGCCCCGCGCGTCCCGGTAGTCGGAGAGTGTAGTGCCCCGGTTGGTGATGCCCTGCTGGAGCACCGTGCGCACCGCCTCGTAGAGCCGCGCCGTTTCCTCCTCAGTCAGGGTATGGATCGGGCGCTGGGGATGGAGCCGGCTGCGGAACAGGGCCTCGTCGGCGTAGATGTTGCCCAGGCCGGCCAGGAAGCGCTGATCGAGCAGGGTGGGCTTCAGTTGGCCGCGCCGCCCACGCAGCAGCGCCTGGAAGCGGTCCAGGGTGAAATCGTCGGGCAACGGCTCCGGGCCGAGCGCGTCGAGGAACTCCGGCACCTCCGGCGGGGCGAGCAGGCGCACGCGCCCGAACTTGCGCGCGTCGGTGAAATGCAACTGGCCGCCGCCGGCCAGGTCGAAGATCAGGCGGGTGGCCTTCGCGGGCGGCGCCGGGGCCTCCCGGTAGACCAGACCGCCGGTCATGCGCAGGTGGACGGTGAGCATCCGCCCGCTGCCCAGCGTGAGCAGGATATACTTCGCGCGCCGCCCCACGTCCACGATCTCTTCCCCGGCCAGCGTGGCGCAGAAAGCCCGCGGGTCGTACCCGGCCAGCGTCGGCGGCCAGTCGCAATGGCTCACCCCGCTGATCGTCTGCCCTTGCAATAGCGGGCGCAGGCCCACGACAATCGTTTCAACTTCGGGTAATTCAGGCATAGTCTATCGATCCGCCGCCCTACGGACGTGTGTGTCACGCCGCGCAGCCGGCACGCTCCTTCATGGGGTATCAGCGAGGCCGCAACGCAGCCCCCGCCGGATTATACCATACTGGGGTCGCCCGGTCCGCTTTTGCACACGAAGAGCGGCATCCCGGTAGGCGACCAACCTCTCCCCCGGCCCCTCTCCGCCACGGAGAGGGGAGTCGTCTTTCCCCCTTCCTGCAGCGGGAAGGGGGGCAGGGGGGTTAGGTTGGTCGGGCGCCCGGGTGTCTAATCCTGCCGCGCACTTCCCATACGGCGCGGCGTTGCTTTCCAGGCGCTACCGTATTACAATCCATGCCATACTGTGCTGACGAACCGCGGGCTGCTACACCAAGGAGGAATGGATGGCCGAGTGCATTTTTTGCCGCGTGGGGCGCGGCGAGATCCCCGCCGATATACTGTTTGAGGATGAATTCGTCATGGCTTTCCGCGACATCCACCCGGTGGCCCCGGTCCACGTGCTGGTGATCCCCAAGCAGCATGTCACGGCGGCCTGGGAGCTGGACCAGTCGCACGGCTTCATGCTGGCGCGCATGTTCATCGCGGCGAGCGAGGTGGCGACCAAGACGGGCATCGACGAGCGGGGCTACCGGCTGGTGATCAACTCCGGGCCGGACGCCGGGCAGAGCGTGGACCACCTGCATATGCACGTGCTGGGCGGCAAGGTGATGGGCTGGCCGCCCTTCCCGCCGGAGGAATAGCCGCGGCGCGGACCGCGCAACCCGCTCTGAGCGGGAAAGGAACCGGATGATGACCGAGCCGCGCCTAGCCGAAATCGCGCGCATCTGTGAGTTCGCGGAAGCCAGGGCCGTGGCCGGGGTGCCGGAGGCGGCGCCGCCGGAGTTTGTGCGCCAGACCGGGCTGCACGTCGAGCACATCGGATCGGCGGTGGCGCTGGTCATGGAGCGGGCCGACCACATCCTGTTCAACCGCGTGATTGGCC
>JAICKM010000923.1 GCA_025927935.1 Chloroflexia bacterium
CGCTGGCGCACCATCCTGGTCCAGGCCCAGGCCGCCGTCGCCGTGCGCGATTTCGCACGGGCCGAGAGCCTCTACCAGGAGCTAATGAAGCTGGTGCCGGGTGAGATCTTGCCCAAGCAGGCCCTGGCCGATATTTACCGCGACACGGGCGGCTACGCCCAGGCCGCCGACCTCTACCGGCGCGTGGTCTCCGCCGACCCGGCCAATGCCGATGCGATCCTGGGCTGGGCCGACAGCCTGGTGGCGCTCAACCGGACCGACCAGGCGATCAACGTGCTGGACGCGGTCAACGAGAACGCCCTGCGCTTTGTCGATGCCCAACTGCGCCTGATCGAGCTTTATCTGATGCGTATCGACGCGTACCTGACGCAGCAGGACGGCGCCCTGGGGCGCGGCAAACCCGCCCCGGCCGGCGTGCCCGCGCTGTTGCACGACCTGGGCCTGGCCGCCCGCGCCCTGGCCGGTCTCAACGACCGCACCGAGTCGCGCCACTACTACCGCCTGCTGGCCGATTGGTGGTACGCCGCCTACCGGCTGGCCCGCGTGGGCCGCCTGCCGGCCAACATCGAATGGCCCGACGGCCAGATGTACCATGCCGACCGGCCCGCCGAAATCGGGCAAGCGTGCCGTGAGGCGTACCGGCGCTATCTGCGCCGCGCCCCCGATGCCCCCGACCGCGAGGATATCCTGGCGCGCATCTATTTCGACGTTACCGAGTGGCAGTAGCCGAGTTGGCATAGCAAGGGTGCGGCGAGGTGGTTGCTCGCCGCGCCGTAAGGAGGCTCGTCGTTCATGGTTACCTTTCGTGTAATCCCCCATCCGGCCGAGGAGCAAGTGTTACAGGGCCAGGGCCGCGCCCGCGTGCTCTACACGGTCGGCGCCGAAGGCGCGGCGGGTGAGAGCGTGCCCGTGTTCCTGGGCGTGGTCATGGACCAGTCCGGCAGCATGAGCGGCAGCAAGCTGGAGGCGGCGAAAGAAGCTCTGGTCCAGCTCCTGCACCAGGTGCCGCCCAGCGACGACGTGGTGGTGCATATCACGCTGTTCAGTACCTCGGCGCACGAACTGGCCCCGCCGATTACCGGGCGGGCGCTGGCCGGGCAGATGCCCGAACTGCTGCGCCGCATTCGCCGCATCGACGCGGGCGGCTCGACGTCGCTGGGCAGCGGCCTGCGCGTGGCGATGGGCGCGGCGAACTATTATCCTAACCATGTCCGCCGCGTGCTGATGATGACCGACGGCAAGCAGGAAGGCGCCGAGCCGATCAGCGATGCCTACCAGACCGCCGAGAACCTGGGCCGGGCGGGTATCCGCGTGGACGCCTGGGGCGTCGGCAGCGCCTGGGAGGCCGACGAACTGCGCACCATCGCCCACAGCACGGGCGGCGAGGCCGAAACCGTGCCCAACGCCCGCGACCTGGGCGATGCGGTGGCCGAACTCTTCGCCGATGTGCAGAGTACCAAGGCCAGCGACGTGCGCCTGGTGCTGAGTACGCCCAAGGGCACGACGATCCGCAGCGTGCGCCAGGTCTATCCCTCGGTGCAGGAGCGCGCCGCCAGCCGGCTGGACGAGCAGCGCTGGGTGATCCCCATCGGGTCGCTCACGCAGGAAGAGCCGAAATTCGTCGTGGAACTGGAGACCACCCCGCGCAACGTGGGCATCTCCTTCCGTATGCTGGTGCCCACCGTGACCTACGCGCAGGGCGGGCGCGACCAGACTGACGAACTGAGCCGCGACGCCTGGTTCTTTGTCCGCTGGGTGGCGACGCCCGCCGAGGTGCGCATGGACCCGGAGCTTTCGCGCTTCACCGGCGAGGAAGAGATCACCAGCCTGTCGCAAGAGGGCTTCGCGCTGCTCGAAATGGGCGCCGTGGAGGAAGCCACGGCCAAGCTCAACGCCGCGCTGCGCAAGGCCGAGCAGATTAACAGCCCGCAGGTGGCGACCCTGGGCGCCGTGGTCAACCCGCAGACCGGGCGGCTCGTCTCGACCGATGCGAGTGCCGCCGTGAATAAGACAGGGAAGCTGCACACCGGCAAGACAGGCAAACTGCTGGCCGGCACCGGAAAGCTGCCGGGTAAGGGCAGCTAGGGAGGACCGTTACCATCGCTACTATAGCCGCGCCCCAACCGGCCCCCGCCCCCGCCGCGCCGCCCGCGGCGGCCCCGGTCCCGGTCCCGATTGCGGGCAATCCCCGTATCGCCCGGCTGCGCGACCGTATGCTCACGCTGATCTCGGCGGTGCTGGCCTTTGGCGTGCTCGCCGGGCTGGTGGCCGGGTTCGCCAGCGCCACCACTTATAACGCCTACCATACCCTCGTCGATGAGGGCGCGGTCAGCGTGGACGCCGCGCTGCGCGCGCGCGCCGCCGTCCTCGATCACATGGGCGCCGCCGCCACCTACCTGGCGACCACCGGCCCGGCCCATGACGCGGCCTATGCGCGGGCGATCAACAGTTGGGATGTCTACAGCGAGCTGTCGCGCCAGTCGTGGCGCAACATCAGCGACCCGGTGCAGGGCGAAGGCAGCGTGTACCAGGCCGCCGACC
>JAICKM010000080.1 GCA_025927935.1 Chloroflexia bacterium
GCTCGACCCCGCCTACCGCATCGCCAACACCATCTGGGACGCCACCCCCTGGCCGGTGGACCGGCGCATTACCCGCGCCCAAACTGCCATGGTGCCCGGTTGGACACAAGAAGAACTGGCCGGTAGCGATCTGGACCTGTCCGTTGCGCTCCCCCCGGAGCCGCCCGCTCCCTCCAGCGAGTCGCGCCGGGTCACGCAGAAGTTCGAGACCCGCCCGCCCCTGCCCGGCGAGTCGCAGCGCATCACGCAGAAGTTCGAGACCCGCCCGCCTCTGCCCGGCCAGACCAGCGAGTTGGTGCCGCCCCCCGAAGCGGCGGCAGCCGAATCCCAGGAATGGGCGGGCATCCTGGATAGCCCGGACGCGCCCGCCACCTTCGACCTGGATTGGTTGGACGATTGGGCCGCCGCCGCCGAAACCGCGCCCGCCGTCGAGACCCCGCCGGCAGTGGCGCCCACCGCATCGGCCTATGAGACCCTGGAGTTCGCGGCAATTACAAGCACCGGCACCGAGGACACGCTCCCATCGGCGGAGGGCCTGATTGTTACCCCGGCGCCGGAAGCCGCCCCCCCAGAACCGGTAGCCGAGGCAACGGAGCCGGCAGCCGCCCCGGTCGAAGCCGCTAATATCAGCGGGCAGGGCACCACCGAGATCGAGGCGGTTCCGGTCGCGCTGGAAGAGTCCGCCCCATCTGCGGATCTCGTCCTGCCGGCTGCCCCGGTGAGCGAGGCGGCGCTTCCGGCTGCCGAGCCGGATGCCTTCCTCGCCTGGCTCAGCGAACCGGTAGCAGATATGCCGGAAGCGCCGGAGAGCGCCGCCGAGGGGTCGGGAGAGGACATGGCGGAAGCGCGTGTCACCGGGGACTCATCCCCGGCGGCCCAGGTAAGTATGTTTCCCGCCTTGGTGAGCGAACCCCCCGCCGCCGTAGCCGGCGTACCTCTCGCTGAGGAAGACCTAACGGCAGCACCGGCGGAGGAAGTGTCTACCGCGCAGGCCAGTCTGTTCCCCGCCTGGCTGGATGAGCCGGCTAATGTGGCGGAGCAAGCCGCCCGGGCTGAAAACACGACCACCGATGCAACAGTGAATGCCGGGGAGCAAGCCGCCTCGGCCGCGAGCGCCGCCGCCGATACGACAGCACAGGCATCTGAGATGGACGGGGCGGGCACGGCTGATGGCGCGGAAGATAGTCCCCCCGCCCGGCACCACGCCGTCCACATCTTCCCGGCCTGGCTGGAAGAGGCAACGAGCGACGACGAAGACGAGTCAGATCTGGAGATGCTGCCCGCCTGGATGCGCGAGGCCCCCCCGCTCGAAGTCGACGCCCCGCCAGCCGCCGCCTCAGCATCACCGGCGGCAGATATGCCGCCGACCCCACCAGACGCGGCCATCCTGGCGGCGCAGGTGGATGAATCCCTGCCCGCCCCACCGGTCCTGGCGGAAGCCGTCAGCCTGGTCGCGGCAGAGCAGGAAGCGCCGGCCAGCATCGCCGGTGAGGAACCCGGCGTGGCTGTAATAGAGGGCCAGGCAGAACCGCCGGCCCTCTCCCTGGAGGAACCTGCTGTATCCGCAACCGAAGCGCAAGGCGAGAGCCTGGGCGCGATTGCCATACCGCCCACCGACGATGCGCCCACGCCGGATGCCGTGGTCGATTTCCCAGACCAGAGTCCGCTGGTTGGCGAATCGGCGCTGCCGGTCATGGAGCCGGCCCTGCCGGAAACCGAAGCATCCGTGTCCGCGGAATCCGGTACCATCGTGGCCGGCGAGATAGGCGAGGGGGCACCGGCCGCCGCGCTCCTGCCGGACGATCTGTTCCCGGCCTGGTTAGAGGAGATCGAGCGCAGCGAAGCGGCAAGCGCAACCGCCGCACCGCCGGCCGGTGCCGGTGCGGCGGACATGCTCTCTGCCGAAGTAGTGCCGGCAAGCACCACCTCGCCGGAAGCAACCGTGAGCGAAGCAGCAGCGGCAAGTGCGATCGCGCCGGAAGTGCCTGCTGATGAAGCAGTACCAGCCATAACCGCCCCGCCGCAAGGGATACCTGCTGGCGAAGAAATAGAGGCAACGGCGACCGTGCCGGAAGCGATGCCTGCTGAAGAAGCGGCGGATAGTGCCGCACCACCTACCCCACCACCCGCAACGGCCGCCATGTCTGGTGCGGATTCCGTACCAGGGGACCAAGAAGGCAAGGCCGTGGAGTCCTGGGCGCAACCGCCTGCCCCGGCAGCCGAAGACGGGATGTTTCCGGCCTGGATGAGCGAGACAGGCGCGGCTAGTCTGCCGGTTGGGGCCACGCCCGGTGCGCCGGAAGCCGCAAGCGCCGGACCCGCGGATAGCGACCAGGCCGCATCCGCGCACCCCGAATCCCTGACCCCGGCGCCCGAAGCCGGGATCTTTCCCGCCAGGCTGGAAACCATGCCCCAACCGGGTAGCGATGCGGGCGCGCCGGCGGAAACCGCGTTCACACGGGAAGCGGAATCCGCTCCGCTGCCAGGCGAAGCAAGTGTGCTGCCCGACTGGCTTACCGAGGCGGTGAATGTCCAGTCGCCGGAGTCCCCTGCCGCGGCCCCGCCGCTTGCGTTGGACGAAGAAACGCTGTTCGCGACCGACCATACTCTCGGCGGACAGGCCGGTGACATCCCTATCGACGAGGATTTGTTCCCCGCCTGGTTAGAGGAAGGTCCGCCCGCCGCCCCGGCATCCGGCGAACTATCGGCCACCGTGGCAGCCGGGGCTTCCCCCCAGGCGCCGACCACAGTTGCCGATCAGGCGCCATCCACCGCGCCCGCGCAGGAAGTGAACGAGTTGCCGCCGGTAGCCGTAGCGGAGGATGTCACGTTCTCTGCTGGGTCTGACGAAGTGGTGTCCTCGCCGGCGGCGGCCATTGCGGCGGCACAGAGCGCACATGGCATGTTGGGCACGGCGGAAGCACCGGCGACGAGCCAGGAGCCAGGAACCGCCGAGAACATCGCGGGCGAACGCGCCACGCCGGACACCAGCGAGGAACCGGACGAGTTCCCGGCGTGGATGGCCGGCCCGTGGTTCGAGGTCGCGGTGGCCCCGGCGGCAGGCACCGGCGAGATGAGCGCCGAATCGCTGGTGATTGTGCCGGATAGCGCGGTACAGGCGCCCGGCACGGAACTGCCGCCGGCGCTGCCTGTCGCCGCGGCCACCAGCCGCCAGGAAGGCGAGTCCGGCGAGGATACCGCCGCCCCGGCTATGGCCGCGACGGAAGGAGCAGCGGAGCCTTTCGCCATTAGCGCTATGGCCGTGCCGATCCCCGCGGTGCCAGGCACGCCGGACGCGGGAACGCCGGAGGACGCGCCGGATGCCGCTGCCAATGCCGCCGCGCGGGATACAGCGGGTAGTGCCACGGCGGGCGCTGCGGCAGCCGCGGACAGTGAGTCTGCCGGGTTGCCGGGCTTCATCGTAGCCGATGACTCCGCGCCGGTCGAAAGCTACCCGGCTGATGCGACGCCGGAGGCCGCCGAGCCGCTCCACGAGGAGATTCTCGACTGGCCCGTGCCCGCCGAGGGCAGCGCGGATGCCGCCGCCGAGGCCGATCAGCCTGTCGACTTCAGCGCAGTCGCCGAGGAGACCACCACCGCGCCGCCCGCGGATCTGCGTGCGCCCGAATCACCCACAGCACCCGCCGCACCGCCGCAAGATGATGCGTCCCAGGCGGCGGAATCCGCGCCTACCCCCGCCTCGCAACCTGCGTTAGATCATTTTGCTAAAGTGGGCTATAATCATGGCGACGACTCGCAGATCCCGCATGACGCGGCAGAATCCGGCCCCCCGCCCACCCCGGTCGGCGCGGCTGGTGCCGTTACCGGACCTGTAGAGATACCGGATCGGCGTAGCCGAGTTGAGTCCGGTCACCTGCCGGATGGATCGGCGGAGCATGGCGCGCCCGCCACCGCAGGCCAAACAGCTTTCGCGACCTCAGAGGAGGACAACATGGCTCCTAGCTATAAGGAAGACGACGATCAAGAGCGCCAGTTCGACTTCGACTGGGATCGCGATGCTCTGCCGGATTATCTCAAGCCCTTCCTGATGAATGAGACGCCCGGCCAGCCGGGACAGCCGCCGGCGCCCGCCGCGCCGGCCGGTCCCGGCGCGAACGCGGCACCCCCCGCCGGACAGCCCATGCCGCCCGCACCCCCACCTGGCGGCGGCCCAGGGGGCAACGACTTCAACCTGGATAATATTCAGCCGTTTGATTTCGGCGCAGTGCCCCCACCGAACCGCCCGGCCCCGCCGTCCGGCCCCGTAGCGCCGATCCGGCCGCTGTCCGCTGCTCCGCCGCCGGCCCCGCAGCAACAGGCGCCGGGTGGGTTCAACGAGAGCGATTTCGGTGGGGTGCAGCCCTTTAATTTCGGCGCTCCGGCGGGCGCAGGCGGCGGTGATGAGTTCGACTTCGGCAGCGATGCGCTCCCGTCCTGGTTGGGATCGGGCGGCGCCGCCGGCCCCGCTTTCAGCTTCGATACGCCCGCCGGTGTCCCGCAAGCCGCGGATCAGACGCCGGGTCCCGATTTGAGCAGTCCAGGTATTCCCGATTGGCTGCGCACCCCGGAAACGCCAACGCCCCAGGCCGCCGCGCCGCCACCCCCGGCTGCCCCTGGCGGCGATTTCGACTTTGGCGGCGAGGCGCTGCCCTCCTGGTTGAGTGCGAGTGCCGCGGCCCCCGCCCCACCCGCCGGGAACGATTTCGGTGATGTGCAGCCCTTCGACTTCGGCGCCGCCGGCGGCCAGGGGCAGCCGCAGCCCTTCGACTTTGGGGCGATGGCCGGCGGCGCCGCCCCTCAGCCGTTTAATTTCGGCGCTCCCGCAGCGCCCGAGCGCGGCGCGGCCCCACCAGCGGGGCTGGGCGAAGACTTTGACTTCAGCGCGGTCCAGCCGTTCGATTTCGGCGCCCAGGCGCCTCCGGCCCCGAGTATGCCGGCGGGGCCGGGTTCCGGCGGCGACTTTGATTTTGGCGGCATCCAACCGTTTGATTTCGGCGGCACAGCCGCGCCCGCGCCGGGGTCATCCGATGTAAGCGGAGCCGCGCAAGCCGCAGGCGCACCCGGCGAGTTTGATTTCAGTATGGTGGAGTCGTTCGACTTCCGCGGTCCCGGCGGCGCAACGCCCGCGGCCGGTAGCTCCGGCGATTTTGATTTTGGCGGGGTCCAACCGTTTGACTTCGGCGGGGGCGAAACCACCCCGGCGGCCGCCGGCGGACCGGCTATGGCCGGTGGCCCGGCCGGCGACTTCGATTTCGGCGGCATGCAGCCGTTTGACTTCGGCGGCGCCCCCGCTAGCGACATCGCGGGCGACGTGAGCGATGTCGATGACTTTATCGACTTCCTGAGCGTGGGCGCCGGAAACGCCGAGCCTGCCCCGTCCACCCCTGGCGAATTCGCGTTTGACCTGGGCGGCGATGTGCAGCCCTTCTCGCTGGAAGGCGCTGGACTCGGCAGTGCGCCGCCCGCGCCCGGCCCAGCCTTCGGCGCTCCGCCCGCCCCCATGTCCGGCCCGCCGGAGCGCGGATCGCGCCTGCCTGCCGGCCCTGGTCCCGAGGAGATGGGCAGCCTGGCCGGCGATGAGTTCAGCTTCGAGCCGTGTATGTTTGATGCGGAGGGCGGCGCCGCCCCGGCTTTCAGCGCTCCGCCCGCCAATGCGCCCGCCTCTAAAGAGGCACCGCCGCCGTTTAACCAGGCGCCGGCCATGCCCACGTCGCCCTTCAATCCGGGATCGATGTTTGCCGGGCGCGCCCAGGCCGATGTGCCGCCCGGCCTGGAGGATCTGCCCGATCTCCAGCCCTTCTCCTTCGAGGGCCTGGATTCGACCAGCGATCAGGGCTATGGCTACGACACCGGCGACATGGGGCAATCCTTTGGCCGGCGCTCCACGGACCGGGGCGAGACCAGCCGCAGCGGCATGGCCTTCAACCTGGACGAAGAAAGCAGCGGCCCCGCCGGGGATGTGCATAGCTTCTCGTGGCAGCGGCGCACCACCCCGGCCCGCGAACCGGCGCACGCCCCGGAAGCACCGGAGACCGCCGGGTCCATCTTCGCCAAGGCGCGCAAGCGCAAGGAGGAGTTGGAGCAAACCCTGCGCCAGGAGGCGGAAGCGCGCGGAGAAGTCTACACGCCCCCGCCGGTCGTCGAGAACCTGCACCCCGAAGAAGCGGCGGAATTGCGGTACTGGCCCAACCTGGACGAAGAAGAGGCAGTGGCGAGCGCCCCAGCCCAACCGGCGGTCCAACCCTTCGACTTCACCGCGGTGGCAGGTCCCACGCCCGCCGATGTCGCCCAGGATATGGCGAGCCTGCAACTGGCCCCGTTTGAGTTCGAGGAAGAAGCCGCGCCCACCG
Source organism: Chloroflexia bacterium (assembly GCA_025927935.1). The sequence goes on from JAICKM010000080.1 coordinate 6,351, forward strand.
CGGGATCGCCGACGATTCAGTTGCCGGAGGAAAGCGCGCAAGTGAGCGCTCAGGTGCCGGACGTGCCCGAATTCGCCGCCGGCCAGCCCATGCCGGTGCCGGTGCAGGATCAGACCGGCCTCCAGGCCGGTACCCCGGCCATGCCGGAGCCGTTTGCCTTCGACGCCGAGGGTATCACCGCGGATATCCAACCCTTCTCGTTCGATCTGGGCGAGACGGTGCCTGCTGACGCGCAACCCGCCCAACCCCTCGCCGAACCCTTCGCCTTCGAGCCACAGCAAACCGGCGCCGCCTCTGTGCAGCCCTTTGCTTTTGAGCCACAGGAAAGCGCCGCTGATCAATCCTTTGCCTTCGAACCACAGGAAAGTGGTCCCGCGGCTGTCCAACCCTTCAGCTTCGAGGCCCAGGAGGGCCAGCCTGCGGTGGTTGAACCTTTCACCTTCGAGGCCCAGGAAACCGGCGCCGCCACAGCGGAACCCTTCGCCTTTGAGCCACAGGCAGGCCAGCCTGCGGCTGTCCAACCCTTCACATTCGGGGCCGAGGAAGGTCAACCTTCGGCGGTCCAACCTTTCGCCTTCGATGCCGAAGAAAGCGGGGCTGCGGCGGTCCAACCCTTCGCCTTTGAGGGTCAGGAAAGCGCCGCCCCGGCGGTCGAACCCTTCGCCTTCGAGGCCCAGGAAGAACAACCTGCGGCTGTCCAACCCTTCACCTTTGATACTCAGGAGAGTAACACCCCGGCAGTCGAACCCTTCACCTTCGAGACGCCGGAAGCCGGCGCCCCGGCGGTGGAACCCTTCGCCTTTGATGCGTCGGCCATGGGAGAACCCGCTGCGGAAGTTGCACCCTTTGCTTTCGAGACACCGGAAGCCACCGTGGAGCCGGAGGTGGAACCGTTCGCCTTCGATATGACCGAGGCCGGGGCGGCGCCCGCCGTGGAGCCGTTCACCTTCGACATGGTCGAGAGCGTGGCGCCGCCTTCCTTCGAGACGGCGGAGCCGAGTGCCACCGCGCCGCAGGCCGAAGCCGCCCCGGCGGAGACCACTGCCGGCGAATTGCTCTGGAGCATCCCCGTCGCGGAACCGGGCGCGGCGCCCGTGGCCGAGGCGGGCATCGAGGGTGGCTTCGGCGAGGAAGTGGCCCCAGGCGAATATGACTTCAGCGGCCTCCAGCCGTTTGACCTGGGGGCGCTGGATCTCACGCCCGAAGAACGGGCGTATCTCACCGGTGAGCAGGCGGGGGCCGCAAGCATGCCCTCCGCGGAAGCGCCGCCCACCGAGGTCAGCGCGCAAGCGCCCGCCGCACCCGCGGAGGTGCCGGCCTCAGCGATGGAACCGGCCGGGATTCCTGAATTGCAGTTGCAGCATGGCGAACCGGCGATGGGCGCGGATGTCGCGGAGATCGAGCCGTTCAGCTTCAATGTAGCCGCGTTTGAACCCCCGGCGGCCGAACCGCCCGCCATGGACCTGGGCGGGGTGCCGCCTGCTCAGGCGCCCGGCTACGAGGCCGGGGCGCCCACAGCGACGGTCGAACCGGTCGAGTTCGACATGGGTACCATCAGCGAAGCCGCGCCGGTGGAGCCGTTCCAGTTCGAGTTCGAGCCGGAAGCGGCGACCTCCGTGCCGGTGGAGCCGTTCCAGTTCGAGCCGGAAGCCATCGAGGCCGAAACGGCGCAGCCGTTCAGCTTCGAGACGCCGGCCCCGCCGGCCCCGACTGTCACCCACTATGAAACGTCGGCGCGATCCGGCACCGGGCCACTGGCCGCCGAAACCTGGGCGGAAATACCCGCGGAAGGCGCCTTCGACTTCAGCGGGGTCGAGATGGACCAGACGCCCGCCGAACCCGCCGAGGCCGCCGCGCCCGAAGCTGCCGCCGCGCAGACGCCGGAGGCGCTCGCCGCCCCGGTCGCCGCCGCGCCTGCGACCGAGGCACCCGCCGAGGCGCCCGCGGAACCTGCGGCCCCGGTCGTGGCCGAAGCATCCACGCCAGTCCCGGTCGCCGAAGCACCCGCGCCGGTGGCCGCCGAACCGGCCCAGGCCCCCGTCGCGCCAGCGGCGGTGCCGCTCGCCCCGGCGGGGGGGTCAATGGACGAATTGGCCCGCCACCTGCGCGATAATCCGGACGATACGGCCGGCCGATTGGCCCTCGCCATCGGCTACGAGCAGCGCGACGACATCACGCGCGCCGCCGAGCAATATCGCCTGCTGATCAAAGGCCGCAATGTGCCGGAAAATCTACTGGATATCGTGACGGGCAACCTGCGCGATCTGGTGGAGGCGCAGCCTGATAATCCGGCCTTACATCGCCTGCTGGGCGACGCCTACATGAAACAGGGCCAGTACCAGATGGCAATCAGCCAGTATAATTGGCTGTTGACCAAGGGCACGCGCTAGGGGTCTATTATGCCTGATCTGCACACCGGCCACGAGGGCGGGATCGCCGACCTGAGCATGGCCGATATCACCGCCGTCGACCGGCCCACCTTAGGGCCGGCGACAGCGGTGGCCGCCTTCCGGGCGATCCGGCTCGGTGCCCTGGGCACCGTGGCTGGGTCAGGCTTGAACGGCGCCGTCTACCTGGCCGGGCGCCGTTGGGCGCAGAGCCTGATCTTTACCACTCCGGCCGATCTGTTTCGCACGCTGGCCGAACTGCGTCTGGGAGTGCCGCGGGTGCTTAGTCAGAGCGCCGACACTATCGAAATCGAACTGGCGGAAACCCTGAGCGCCGCGGGCTTGCCCCCTGTGGGCGAGCCGTTATGCCACTTCGAAGCCGGGTTCCTGGCGGGCGCCCTGGCGACGCTGACCGGCAAGCGCGTCCAGGTGCGGGAAACGGCCTGCTGGGGCACCGGCGGGCAGCGGTGCGTCTTTGTCGCTAAACTCGAACCCCGGACGTGACCGGCCGGGGTTCCGCGTAATTTGGTAGCCTACGGGAGGGCAACTGAGTGAGGAAAATCGTCGAAGATCTGATTCGCATCGACGGCGTGATCGGCGGCCTGCTGGTGGGCAAAGACGGCCTGGTGGTGTCGAGCACCCTGCTGGAAGATGAAGATGCCGAGGTCCTGGGCGCGATGTCCGCCGCCATGTTTGGCACTATCGCCAAGGCGGCCGAGCGGATCGGCGTGGGCGCCCTGCGCGACACGATCATCGAAGCCGCCGAGGGTTCCATCCAGTTAATCGAGGCCGAGGATCTCATCCTCGTCGTGATCACCGAGCGGGGCGTGAACCTGGGCATGATTCGGATCGAGATGCGCAAAGCCGCCAAGCGCGTCCGTGAAGAGATCCCGATGTAGCCGGGGCACCCCGCATCATACCTGACCCTACTTGAAGGAGTTTTATCGCTTTGGAACGCACGCTTATTATCCTGAAACCCGACGCCGTGCAGCGTGGCCTGGCCGGCGAAATCCTGAACCGGCTGGAGCGCCGGGGCCTGAAGATCGCCGGCATGAAGATGATGCAGGTCAGCCCCGAACTGGCAAAAGAGCACTATGCCGAGCATGTCGGCAAGCCCTTCTATAATGGCTTGATCGAGTATATCACCTCCTCGCCGGTGGTCGTGCTGGTGCTGGAGGGCAAGAACGCCGTTGCCGTCTCGCGCAGCACCATCGGCGCGACCAACCCGGCCAACGCGGCGCCCGGCACGATTCGCGCCGACCTGGCCGTTGAGACCGGCCGCAACCTCATCCACGGATCGGCCGACCCGGAAGCCGCCGCCCGCGAAGTGAGCCTCTGGTTCAAGGACGACGAGTTAACCTCCTGGCCGCGCGATACCGACCGCTGGATCCAGGAGTAACCCCACCCTGGTGACCACGAACTCTGTGCCGGCCCCGCCCGCGGGAGAAAATCTCGTGGCGCGCGGCCGGCGCGTCGCACGCGCGCATCTGTCCCCCCGCACGCACCCGGATCTGTTCATCGCCGCCGGCATCTTTATCCTGGCGCTGCTGGCGCGTGCCTGGGGCGTTCAATGGTCCCTCCCCTACGTGGGCCATGTGGACGAGCCGAAAATCGTGGACTCCGGCGTCCAGATTGTCAAAACCGGCGATCTGAATCCCCACCTGTTCATCTGGCCGTCGCTGGTGATCTACATCCAGGCGCTGATCTACAAACTCAACCTGCTGTGGGGCACTTGGCGCGGATACTACGTGGGACCGCAATCGCTCCCCGACCAGAACCACATCTTCGCCCTGGCGCCCAGCCTCTACCTGTGGGGGCGCACCTTCAGCGCGCTGGTGGGTGCCGCTACCGTAACCGGCTGTTTCGCCCTGGGCCGGGCCATGTTCGGCCGCATTGCCGGTATCCTCGCGGCGCTTTTGCTGCTGACCTCGCCGCTCCATGTCGAGTACTCGCACTATCTCGTCACCGATGTAACGGTGGGCGCCTGCGGGCTGCTGGCCCTCGCCCTGGCCTGGCGGCTGGCGCGGCACCCGAACCCCCGCGCTGCCCTGCTGGCCGGCGCCGCCGTGGGGCTTTGCACGGCGGCCAAGTACAACGGCCTCTATATCGCCGTGCCGGTGGGCATCGCGTGGGTGCTGGCCTGGCGGCGCCTCCATCGCGCCGATCCCCGCCCGGCGACCAGCGGGCGCTGGCTCCTTGTCGCGTTGGGCATCGTAGGCGCCGCTGCCGCGGTCTTCCTGATCACCAACCCTTATGTGATTCTCGATTGGACCCACTGGTCGCGCGGTTTCGTCTTCCAGATCAACGCCTACCTGCCCGCGAGCAACCTGGGCCAGATCGCCACGGCCTTCGGGAAGCAAGTGGACGCCCTCTGGACGACCGACACGGCCCTGCTGGCGGCGGGCGTGATCGGCAGTCTGGTGCTGCTCGTTGAGGCGATTCGCCGCAGGCGGCGCGACCCCAACCTGGTCCGCGCCGCCTGGCTGCTGCTGCCCTTCCCGCTCGCCTACACACTCGCCATGAGCCGCTTCACCGAGGTCTACGAGCGCAACCTGATCATCACCCTGCCCTGTCTCTGTCTGGCCTTCGGCTATGCCGCGGCCCGCGTGGCGGAGGTCGTCGCGCCCCGCCTGCCGGCGCGGGCACGAGTAGCCTGGGCGGTGCCCGCCGTGGCGGCTGTCCTGGGGTTGCTGGTGGTCGCGGAACCCGCCCGCCGAACCTTCAACTTTGACGAGTACATGGGCAAGACCGAGAGCCGCAACGCCGCCTGGGCCTGGCTGCAAGGTGAGTTGCGCGCCGGGCACCGCGCCGCGGTCGAACTGCATACGCTGCAAACGTGCGCGCCGCCACCCTGGCAGTGCCCCGCCCCCGATGTCCTGGCCCCCAACGCCCCACTCACCGAGCAACTGCCGATCTGGTACGCCACCCACGGCTATGATTATGTGCTGCTCGTCGGCCAGGAGATCGCCTATGTAGGTAACCCCGACAAGGAGGGCCGCCGCCCGCCGGACCAACTGGCGCCCTATTTGGCCCTGCCCGTCGTGCGCCTCTTCGCCGGAGACGCCGAAAACGGCAAGGGACCAACAGTGCGCGTACTGCGTGTATTGAATAGCTTGCAGACTATCGCCGGCGTAACGCCCAGCGGCGCCCACTTCGGCGCAGTCGCCGAACTATGGGGGTACAATGTCGCGCCGCTGCCCACGGCGGGCGTCGCCTACGACCCGTCCGCCGGGCCGCCCCCGGCTACCGCCTACCGGCCCGGCGCCGCCGCCGGCGTGACCCTCTACTGGCGCGCGCTGCCCGGCGCGGCGACCACGCCCGGCAACTGGACCGTCGCCCTGCACCTGATCGATACGGCGGGCCAGACGGTGGCCCAGGTCGATGTGCAGCCCATCAGCAGCGGGCACATCCGGCCCGTCAGCGACTGGTACGCCAACGAGTTCCTGGTCGGCGCCTACAACATCCCCCTGCCCTCCACCCTGGCCCCCGGCGCCTACGAACTGACCCTGGCACTCTACGATGCCCCCACCGGCCCCGGCCTGCCCGTGGCGCAAACCGGGCAAGCCACGGCTCCCGTCCTCGACCTCGGCACGATCCAGGTCACGCCTTAGCAATAGCCTTGGATCTCGCGAGCCTCTGTGCTAAGATATGAGTGTACATCATTACATTGGCATCGGACTCTAAGAGGCAGGAGACCTGGATGAAACAGACTCGCCAACTAACTGCAATCATTGAGCGCGAAGACGACGGATACGTAGCACTATGCCCGGAACTCGACATTGCCAGCCAGAGTGATACGGTTGAGGAAGCGCGACGTAATCTGGTGGAAGCACTGGAGTTATTCTTTGAGGTCGCTGATCCCAGCGAGGTGGAGCGCTGGCTGCACAATGAAATCTTTGTTACGCGTGTAGAGATTCCCGTTGGGTAGCTGCGAGTTCTATCCGGTCGCGAAGTTTGCCGGATTCTGGCGCAGCAGGGTTTCGTAGCCATGCGACAACAGGGTAGCCATATCGTGATGCAAAAGCGACTTGCCGGGTAAACCATCACGGTCCCAGTTCCAAACCATACTACGTTACACATCGGTACGTTACAGGCCATCATCCGGCAGTCGGGCTTATCTCGTACGCTCTTCGAGTCCAACTAACTCGATACATCTTGCGCCTATAACCTTCACATAAGTAAAGACAACCGCTTTCGGTAGACAAAGGCCGCACCCATAACAGGTGCGGCCTCGCCGTTGTCCGGCTGGGGGCAGGGCGGCGCGCCAGACGCCGCCCCGCGCAGGCGTTACGGGTTACGGAGCGCGGCCTGGGCCGGCGCGCAGTTCAGCGGGAAGAAGGTCTGCGAGACGACCTTGCTGGTCTGCCCGCGCGTGATGTTGGCGTTGGGCCGGTAGTAGACTCCGGGGCACGGCTCGCCGGCGGCGCCGCAGGTGTAGCCGTTGATCACCCCGTGCAGCGACAACCGCTCGATGTAGACATAGAACGGGTTAGCCGCCGGCACGTCGTTGAAGGTCTGGCCGCTCGGCGTCTCGTTATAGCCCGCCGTGTTGGCGTCGATCTTGGCGAGTTGGCCGCGCGTCACCGGCAGTTCGGGCCGGAAGCAGGGAGTACCCGACGGGCAGTTGGCCGCCGTGTCGTAGCCGCTGATGTAGCCGTGGCCCGCCAACCGCCCGATAAAGGCGAAGAACGGGCTGCCCGGCGGCACGTCGGTGAACGTTTGCGTGGTGATGGGGTCGTTCAAGCCCGCCGCGTTGGCGACGATCTTGGCGACCTGGCCGCGAGTCACGTCGGCGCTCCAGCGGAAGGTGTTGTCGCTATAGCCGCTGATGATGCCCCGGCAGTAGAGACACTGGATATACTGGTAGAACGGGTTGAATTGATCGACATCCGTGAAGGGTAGCGGGCAATTCACCGGCGTCGCCGTCGCCGCGGGCGCCGTGGGCGACGCCGTGGAACCGGCCGGCGGGGTAGCCGTCGGCGGGGCCGGCGTCACGGTTGCCGCGACGCCGGTCGGCGTCTCTGTCGCGGTAGCCGCCGGTGCAGTCGCGGTAGGCGGCACGGCGGTAGTGGTCGGGGTAGGCGTGGCCGCGCCGTTAACGGCGGCCAGGGCATCAATCCGCCCGTAGCCGAAGTGGTTGTTCGGGATGGTGGTGTAAGGAATCCCACCGCAGGTCGTGGAGCCTGTGGTGACAAGCACGGTCGGGTTGGCCGTTTGCTCCAGCAGCGTCTTTGTCGCGGCGATCTGGCGCTTCAGGTCGGGCCGGGCCGACCAGAGCAGCGCCACCACGCCGACGACATGCGGCCCGGCCATCGACGTGCCCGACAGGCTGGCGTAGCTCGTTGTGCTGCTGGGATAGGCGGAACGCACATTGACGCCCGGCGCGGAGATATCCGGCTTGCGCCGGTTGGAGCCGTCGGCCGTCACCGGCCCGCGGCTGCTGAAGCTCGCCAGGGTGTTGCTGCTGTCGTACGCGCCGGTGCTGAACGCCGCGCTGTAGAGGCCGGGCGGATCGCTGACGGTGGAGCAAGCGCTGCCGTCGTTCCCCGCCGACGCCTCGACGAAGATACCGGCCGCCTCGGTGTTCTCGACAATCGTCTGGAGGGTAGTGGCCGCGCAGCCTTCGTCAGGCGGGCAGCCCCAGCTATTGTTCATCACATCCGGGCGCTTCGTCGGGTCTGCATTGTTGCCGCTCAGGTCCGTCGGCGCAATAAAGAATTCAAAGCACTCGGTATAGGTCGCGGGACTGCCGACGCCCTGATTCATATTGCGGCAGCCGATCCACTGCGCGCCGGGAGCGACACCGATCTGATTCGTGCCGCCGTCGTCGCCGATCACGGTGCCGGTGGTATGGGTGCCGTGCCCGTTGTCGTCGCAGGGGAAGGGCGAATTCGCCCCGCACGAGCCGCCGCCGCTGTGGACGGAGTCATGCCAGTTATAGTTGTGGTCGGCGGTGGTGCCGTTCCAGCCGCGATAATGCGGCTTGAGCGCCGCGTGGTCCCAGAGCATCCCGGTGTCCTGGTTGGCGATGACGATCCCCTGGCCGGTATAGCCCATCGCCCAGACCGGCGGCGCGTTCACATTCGCCACACCCCACTCGACCGCGGCGGGCGCGACCGGAGCCGTGGTCTTGTTCTGCGGCGCCCGCACCGGGTCGGTGATCGCGGTGAAGGTCGCGTTCGACTCAATAGCGCGCACATCGCTGCGCGCGGCCAGCGCATCAACCAGCGCGCGGTCGCCCGTGGTCATCAGCACGTTCGCCACCCAGAACGACTGGTAGGTGCGGCCCTGGGCACGCAAAAACGCCTGGAGCGGCCCCTGGGTGCGCGCCGCCGTATCGCGCAGGCTGTTATAGACAAACCACCCGCGCGCATCCTCGTCGCGCATATTATATGCGTTGCTCA